>JAEEGN010000121.1 GCA_016280345.1 Selenomonadaceae bacterium
AAGGGGCTGGAGTACAAGGCGGTGTTCATCGCTGCGGGATTCGGTCAGTATAAAAAAGATATTCCCGACGAACTGAAACGCCTCTTTTATGTTGCGTTGACACGAGCCGGACACAAACTTTATCTGCCGTGGACGGGGCAGGCCCAGGAGGCGCGCAACTGCACAGAGAAGTTTGGCGTCGGCAGCGCCGGATCGCCGCTTCTGGGGGAGGGGTTCCTCTCGAAGGCGATTCGAACGATCTTCAGCGATCCGGGTGCCGTTACGGAGGTGGTACCTCCCGAAGCGGCGCGGCCGGAGTCCGCGCCCTACCCTGTGGACGACTCCGTTCCCCATTCCCCGTACCCCGTTCCACACGTCTACGACATCGGCAAATTGAAGCATTTGCATCTGCAATGGGATTCCTTCAGTACCCTCAATAACCACGACGGGGAGAACAAGGTGACGCCGGCGGGCGGTGGCGAGATAGACGAACTGCTGCCGCGCAATAACATTTCCGGCAATGTCTTCCACGATATCATGGAGACGCTGTGCGGAAATGACGAGGCGGCGGGAAAGGTCGGATTTTCGATCGGCAAGAAGACGCTTGACGATGCGGTTGCAGACGAAGGACTACTGGCGCTCGTGCGGCGGATGATGCGTACGAACGCCTTGAACAACCAGGAGTCTAACGAGGAGTCCACGGAGAAGACGCTGGCCCGCATGGTATGGCGCGCGCTGAACACACGCATTGAAATCGGCGGGCGGACGATATTTCTAAAGGACATCTCTTTCAAGGATCGCCTGGCCGAAGTCGAGTTCGTCATTGACGAGCATTCCGTACTGGGCGATGACACGACATGGCCCGGTGGCGTCGGGCGCATGGGCGTGTTCAACGGCAAGGTTGACCTTCTGATTCGTCCAGCTGGCAAGGGCGGCCCCGTATATGTTCTCGACTGGAAGACGAACTCGCTTGCCGACTACGGCACGGCGAGCGTGGAAGCGGCAATGGAGGCGGCGGGCTATCCGCTCCAGTTCAAGCTCTATTCGCTTGCCGTCGAACATTGGCTCGGCAAGGGGACGCTCGCAGGCGTCGCCTACCTTTTCGTTCGAGGCGGCGAGCATGGCGATGAAAGCGGCGTGTATGCCCGCGTGGTGGACGACAAGATGCTTGCGGACTGCCGGGAAAGCGTTTTGGCGGCCATCTCCAGCAATGAGTGAGTGACGGGAGAAACAAGATGGAAATGAAGGAAGCAAAGAGGCGGGTGGCGCTTTTCAAGATCGCCGACGGTAGTGACTCAGACGCTGTAAGCGACATCCTTGCGCGACTCCTTGTGGCAGGTTCTCTTTCGATGGGGGAGCTGCAGACGTCACGAGACATTATGCAGAGAAAGTCGTGCGAGAATCCTTTTGCCTGTCTTTTTCTTGCGGTCATGTTCCTTTCGCAGCGGAATGGCAACGCATTCCTCAGGACAACTAAAGGCGTGGAACTTCTCAAGACGGGCGGTTACCTCGAAGAGGACAAACAAGGAGTGGCATCCAACGACGAGTACGCCCGGACTGTCGAGGACGCATGGGGCAAGGCCGTATTGGCGGCGGCGGATCTCGACGGGGACGTTGTCGTGAAGAGGTCCAATGCCGCAGGCGACGGCTGGTTTTTCCAGAGAAACCTATCGGCGGTCGAGGCTCTCTCGGAGGGTTTTGCAGCGCTCGCTCAAGTTGCCGTGGATGGCAAGCCTCTGGTGGGACAAGAACTTGAGGCGGCGATTGGATTCGAGGGTTTCAAGCTGAATCCAGAGCAGGTCGCCGCCGTGAAGATGTCTGCGGAGCGCCGTTTCGTCGTCGTGACCGGAGGTCCCGGCACGGGGAAGACGACGATCGTCTGCGCGATTCTTCGTGCGCTGATGGCACGGGGACTGGAACCGGATGAAATCGAACTGGTCGCCCCGACGGGCCGTGCGGCGCAACGCATGGGTGAGGCGCTGCGGAGTCAGTGCGCAAGCGCCAAGGGCCTTGGCGAGGAAATGCGTAGGAAGATCGAGTCGTTGGACGGCAAGACGATCCACTCCCTTCTGGGAGGTTATCCGCCGAACTGGAAATACACTGCGGAAAACAAACTGCCTCTCAAGCTGGTCGTGGTTGACGAGTCATCGATGGTCGATGTCCACCTCATGAAGGCGCTCGTCGCCGCGCTGCCGTCCGATTGCCGCCTTGTTCTGTTGGGCGATAAGGACCAGCTACCGTCCGTCGATGCCGGTGCTCTTCTGGGAGACCTCGTTGGCAGTCAGAACGCGCCGTTCGTCGTTCGCCTCACTGAGTCCAAGCGGTTCACCAAGGAATTTGCAGAAAGTGCAAAAGCCGTCAATGACGGCGAGGCACAGAAGTTTTCCGCATTGACGGCAGAACTAGATTCTGGCAATGGCGAATGGCTTTCCACGTTCGGTTCGAAAATCACCCAGAACAAATGTTTTCGTTGCCTGGTCGCAAAGGATGCCAAGCCGTCTGTGTGCCAAGACCGTCTAAGCGAGTGGGCGAAGTATTACGGTCTCCTGGATGGTGGGGCATTGGTCAAGCTGGCCTCTGACCTTGAGCTGAGGGATGACGAGGCGTTGACAGACGGGAAGAAGACGCCCAAGGCGGAGGCGATCTTTGAAGAACTTGACCGCTCTCGCATCTTGACGGTTGTCCGCAAGGGGCCGTATGGAGCCGCTGGGGTTAACGAGCTGCTTGTCAAACAGCGTTTCGGCGGTCGGATGCCGTTCAATCCACTGGCAAAGGCGGGCGTACCGGTGATCGTTACGCGCAACACGCCATCGCGGAAGCTCTGGAACGGCGACGTGGGCGTGACCGTGAAAGGACGGTCCGGCATGGTCGTGATGTTCCCGCGCGGCGACAAGGTGGTGTGCTGTCCAACGGGCCTTCTCCCAGAACACGATCTTGCGTATGCAATCACGGTACACAAGAGCCAGGGATCGGAGTTCGGGAACGTGCTGGTGGTGCTGCCGGACGACGTGAATCATCCGCTTCTGAACCGGCAGCTCGTCTATACCGGCATCACGCGCGCGAAGAAGCGCGCGGTGATCCTCGGAACGTCCGCCGCGCTTAAGCACGCCATCGAAACCAAGGTCGAGCGCGACACCGGCATCGAGCCGCTTGCGCTGAAGGCACCATGAAGTCATCCATTGATTTTATCGGTGACATCCACGGGCATTGCGATGAGCTCCGTGCCTTGTTGAATAAACTGGGCTATGTGGAGACTGCGGGTTCGTTCCGCTACCCGCGGGATGAGCGCACCGTTGTCTTCCTTGGCGACTATGTGGACCGGGGGCCGCAGATACGGGAAACCTTGAATCTGGTTCGCGCCATGCGCGACTCGGGATCGGCCATCGCCCTCATGGGAAACCACGAATTCAACATGCTGAGCTTCTGGTACAAAAACGGCGACGGCGGCCGGTTCTTGAAGAATCCGGGAAGGGGATACCTTCGGAAACACACCCTCAATCAAATCAAGGGCCATTGGAAGACGATCGAGACCTTTGCCGGTCGCGACGATGAATTCGAGGAGGTTAAGGAATTCGCCAAGACCCTGCCGTTCTATCTGGAAACGGACACGTTTTGCGCCCAGCACGCGAGCTTCGATCCTGAGGCGGTCTCCGCGCTGAAAAGCGCGGGCATCTCCTGCTTTGCCGACGGGAACTTCGACGAACTCATCTACCGTGCAAACGATGAAGACTGCGAGTACGCCGATTCACTCTTCCGTCCGATAGACCTGCTCCTGAAAGGCCCTGAAATGAAGCTGCCCGACGGCGTGTCCTTTGTTGACAAGGACGGCAAAAGGCGGACAAGTGCGCGCATACGCTGGTGGGTGGATCCCACGAGGGCCGACTTGACGGAACTGAGCATGGAGCCGCTTGACGAGAAGTACAAGAACAGCGCCGTGCCGGACGAAGTCCGAAAACGCTACTTCCATGGCGAGGGCGAGCGCCCCGTCTTTTTCGGGCATTATTGGTTGAGGGGTACGCCCAAGCTGCAGTGCCGCAACGTCTGCTGCCTGGACTACAGCGTCGCCGCCGGCGGCTGTTTGGCCTGCTATCGCTTTGACGGAGAGCAACGCCTTGATGCGACCAAACTCGAGTGGGTGAATGCGGTGTAGGAAAACTGCGTTCGTAGGTGGTTTACGAACGGCTGCTGAAATGATATAATTTCAACCGTGAACAAACAACAACCAAAGGAGGTCTTGCCGAAGTAAAGACGATATAGGCGGGCGACGGCCCGTCAATAACGATTTTGCATAACTGCAAACGCGACGTTCCACTGAAAAGCCCTGGAAAGTTTTTCAAAAAACGAACGACGAGTTGGCAGGGGTGCGCCCCATTCGGGGGCGTATTCTTCTGCCGCCTTGTATTCGTTTTTGGGTATCTTCCAGGGCACCCTCAGTGGAGTACGAGACGGGCCTAGGGAATGCGTTCCCGAATCTTTCTCTCCGTTGCGCGCGCGGCGGCGGCCGAGAAAGCGAGACATGAAATGCCAGCAAAAAAAGTAGCGCAACAACCAACCGATACGGAAAAAATTGCTGCCGTTAAGCTGTATCTTGATGAAATAAACCGCAAGCGACGTACTGGTGTCGCCCGCGAACATACGTACAGAGGCACCCTTGAGACTCTCCTTGGACATCTACTTCCCAGTGCGATGTCCGTAAACGAAGCGGCACAGATTGATTGTGGCGCCCCCGATATAACCCTCATCGACCGGCAGAGCGGCCTTGTTATAGGATATGTCGAGGCGAAGGATGTTGGCACGGGAGACCTTTTAGGTCGCAGGGCTTCCGGCAACAAGGAACAGTTCAACCGTTACAAAGCAGCTCTGGACAACATCGCCTTTACGGACTATATCGAGTTCGTCTTTTACAGGAGAGGCGAGCCAGAAGTGTCTGTTCGTATTGCGGAGATTGATGGTGACGGAATCCGTCCCTTGCCCGAAAACTACGGCAGGTTCCTTTCCCTCATTGAACGGCTCGGCAATGTCGTCCTGCAATGCATCACATCACCAACACAACTCGCACGGTTCATGGCGGCGAAAGCTAGGATGCTCCAGGTTGCCGCCCAGAGGTTCCTTTCGAGTGGGAAGGGGGGCGGTTCGTCCCTCAATGACCTCATGGAAGGCTTTCGGCGCATCTTGATGCCAGAAGTGTCCATCGAGGAGTTCTCTGACATCTACGCTCAGACCCTGACCTACGGTTTGTTCGCAGCTCGTCTCCACGACACCTCGCCCGAAAATTTTTCCCGCGAAGAGGCTGCTAGACTCATACCGAAGTCAAACCCATTTCTGCGCAAGCTTTTCAGTCACATCAACACCGGCATTGAGAAAGAGATTGAATGGGCTGTGGACGACATCGTACGGCTTTTCGCTGCTGCCGATGTAAAAGGAATCATGAAAGACTACGGCAAGTTCCACAAGCGTTCCGATCCGATGATCCACTTCTACGAGGAGTTCCTATCCGCATACGACGCTGGTCTGCGCAAGGATCGTGGCGTGTGGTACACACCGCTCCCAGTGGTGCGGTTCATCGTTAGGGCGGTTGACGAACTGCTTGAACGATCTTTCGGCCTTTCAGATGGGCTTGCCAGTCGTGACAAGGTCAGCATCGAAGTAGAGGAAAATACTGAGAGCGGTAGGCGCATGACGAAGAAGGTGAAGAAGGAAGTCCCGAAAGTTCAGATACTCGACCCCGCAATGGGAACCAGCACCTTTCTCGCTGAGTGCGTGATGCGTATCTACGACCGGTTCGCTGGTAACGAGGGATTGTGGCCGGGTTTCGTCAAAGACCACCTCATCCCACGGCTCAACGGTTTCGAGCTTCTGATGGCACCATACACGATGGCACACATCAAGATGGACATGGTACTCGACGCCACCGGCTGTAGGACTACGGGTGAAGAACGTTTTAACCTCTTTCTCGCAAATTCGCTTGTACCACCGCCGCCACCCGGCGGTACGCTGTTCGATTTGATTCTCGGCGACGAAGCAAGGGAGGCCAACAAGATCAAGCGAGACTGGCCTGTGATGGTCGTTCTTGGCAATCCGCCTTACTTAGGCGAAAGCCAGAATAAGGGTGAGTGGATCATACGCCTCATAACGGACTATAAGAAAGAACCCGGCGGAAAGGTGAAGCTGGTTGAGCGCAATCCCAAATGGCTCAATAACGACTATGTGAAGTTCCTACGCCTTGCCCAGCACTATGTGGAGAAGAACCCAGATCACGGACGTGGTATTGTCGCATACATCAATCCTCATGGCTTTCTTTACGATCCGACTTTCCGCGGGATGCGTTGGAATCTGCTCAAGACCTTCGACGAGATCTATGTCCTTAACCTGCATGGTAACTCCAAGAATCACGAGCGAAGTCCCGATGGAAGCAAGGACGAGAACGTGTTCGACATCCAGCCTGGCGTGAGCATCAACATCTTCGTGCGTACTGGTCTCAAGGCTCCGGATGCGCTGGGCAAGGTATTCTATGCCGACCTCTGGGGGAAACGCAAGGATAAGTTCAAGTTCCTGTCAGATACGGATTTCTCAGCCGTCCCATACGTAGAGTTGTCGCCCATTGCCCCGATGTATTTCTTTGTCCCCAAAAATACGAAAGGGAAGGAAGAATACAATCAGGGTTTCCGCATTGACGAGCTGATGAAGTTGAATGGCGTTGGAATATGCTCAAAACGTGATAACATCGCAATACAAGACTCAAAAGACGCTATTCAAGAGGTTGTTTCCGACTTTGCTCACCAGTCGGAATTACAGATCAAGGATAAGTACCATGTCCGATCGGAAAGCAGGGATCAGAAAATTTCCTATGCTATTGAAGCGGTAAAACATTTCGGAGTCTCAGATGAATTGTTCAAGCCTATTTCATATAGGCCATTCGATAAGAGGTGGACATATTTTACGCCACGTTCAAGAGGTTTTCTCGCTTATCCCGTTTATAATGTCATGTCACACCTCGCGAAAAGAGGGAACGTGGCATTGATTACAGGCCGACAGGGACAAGCTGTCGGAGGAGAAGAATGGAATCTAGCTTTTTGCAGTGAAAACATAGTTGACCTCAACATGTTCTATCGAGGCGGCGGATGCACATTCCCTCTCTGGATTTACGAGGAAAATTTGGGAAACTGGGAGAAGGTTCCTAATCTGAATCCAGAAATTGTGGCGAAAATCGTAGAGGCGATTGGGGGAAAACATAAGCCCCATTTGTCACTGTCGTCCCAGGCTCCTACACCGCTTGAAATCTTTGACTACATCTATGCCGTTCTCCACTCTCACGAATACCGCAAGAACTATCGCGAATTTCTGGAAACTGACTTTCCTCGTATACCTTATCCGACATCTGCTGGGCAGTTCAACTCACTTGCAAAGATTGGTACCGAGCTTCGTAAGGCACATCTGCTCCAGTTTGCACCAACCAAGGAAGAGCTCTCTACCATTGCCACCTTCCCCATTGTCGGCAGCAATGAGCTTGAGATCTTGAGTTTCGATTCTGGACGAGTCACTATTAACTCCTCTCAGTTCTTTGACCACGTTCCTGCAGAAGCCTGGAACATGACAATCGGTGGTTACCAGCCCGCTCAGAAGTGGCTCAAAGATCGCAAGGGGCGTGCTCTCACTTCGGATGATTGTCAGCACTATCGCATGATAATCTACGCACTTCTCCGTACCCGCCGCCTCATGGATGAGCTCTCGGTGGTATGGGAGAAGCAAATGGCTGCCCAACCTCATTGATACGCGGTCGGCACTGAGATTCATGGTCCCGAACTCTCAGAATCAGACTGGGGACGGTTCTTCGCCCGGCATCCTCAGTCGCTCGAACGACTCTATTCGAGGTTTCTGGAGTCCAAGAATCCTTCGTTCTGGGTCGAGCTGCTTTCGGGGCAGCCGCAGTTCGCGGACAAGTGTCCGTGGGAGAAACTGAAGGGTAGTGATTGGGAAGCGCGTCTCGCAAAGCAGCCGCAGCTCGCGGGGTATAGGTGGTGAGGCAACGGGCGGAAAGTCCGGGTAGGGCGAGGCGTCCCGCCGAGCCGAAATAGGATGGCGGCTCGCCCTACCTTGCTTGTGCGCAAATACGGGAGGGTCGCAGCTTGCTGCGACCGTCGGCGAGAGAGGTGCCGGGGTATGGCGGGCGCAACAAGTTGCGCCCCTCCCGGCGAGAGAGGTGCCGGTGTGCAAACGGCTGCACATTTTTCTGGTTTTTTCGCGAACCCCCTTACGAAAAGGCTCGCCATTTGCTATACTAGCAGTGTTCTCGGCGCGGGAATATGTTGCCCGGCGGAACGTTTAAAATACGAAAGAATACATCTGGAACAGGAGAGGTAAAATGAGTTGTGGAGCTTATCCGTCTGCTACGGTCCGCATCATGGACATCAAGCGGTTTGTTCAGGATTTCATCAGGGACTACAAGCCTGACCTCGAAGGAATCCAGACGCCTCTAGACGTTTTTACTTGGGTGTTTGGCGAGGTCTATTGTGTTTCCCCGGAAAAAGAGGGATGCGAACTGGATCCTGACGATCCAAACCGAAACGGCTGTGAAATCACTTATTCTGGGACGGGAGTCTATCCCACTCAGTGGTGCTACGACGGCTTTGTGAATTTCTTTAGGTGGTGCATCCCGTACGTCGAAGAGAAGACGGCACACTTCCAGAACCAAGTCGAAGTCTGGGAATCTACCGCTTGGCGTACGGGGACC
>JAEEGN010000122.1 GCA_016280345.1 Selenomonadaceae bacterium
AGCATTTCCTTCGAGGGCGCCTCCCAGATATCGTCCGCCGGCTCGAACTCGTCGACGGCGAACGGAGCGCGGCTCTCCTGCCAGGCCACCAGGAACGCCTGCGGCCCGGCCAGCCGCCGGAGCGCCGCCGCCAGCCCCGGCCGCTCCGCCGCGAAAATGATGCCGTCGGGATTCTTGATGCTGTCGTCCTCCGGTACGTCCCGGAAAGTGGAAAAAGTACACTCCATCTGCTCCGGCAGCGGCGCCTTCCTGATATCCTCCGCCATCGCCGCCGGCAACCCTACCAGCCAAACCCTTCCCTTGAACGTCATGGCGTACTTCATTTTCCTCACCTCATGTCGGGAACGAATCGGGAACTTGTTGCAACCAAGAACAACGGCCCTTCAATCGAACGGCACGAAATTCCCTTCGCGGAACACCGGGACCTCGCGGCCTTCCGCCGTGACGCCGTCAATGGTGAGATCGGCGGAGCCGATCATGAAATCCTCGTGGACCAGGGAATCGTTGACGCCCTTTTTCCGAAGCGTCAGCGAATCCAGCTCCTCGCCCCCCTCGAGGCAAGTGGGGTAGGCCTTGCCCAAAGCCAGGTGGCAGGCGGCGTTCTCGTCGAACAGACCGTTGTAGAACAGCACGCCGCTACGCGAGATTGGGGAATCGAAGGGCACCAGCGCCGCCTCCCCCAGGCGGCAGGCGCCCTCGTCCGTCTCCAGAAGGCTCTGCAGGAGCTCGCCGCCGCTGGACGCCTGGTAATCCACGACACGGCCCTCCCGGAAGGTGAGCCGCATCCCCTCGATGCGGCTGCCGCCGTAAACCAGCGGTTTCGTCGCCGCCACCACGCCTTCGGTCCGGTCGCAGTGCGGCGCCGTATAGACCTCCTCCGTGGGCAGGTTAGCCACGAAGGTCACGCCATCTGCCGCTTTCTCGGCTCCGCCCGCCCAGACGTGACCCTCCGGCAATCCCACCGTGAGGTCCGTCCCCAGGGAATTCGTATAGTGCAGGGCGGTGAAGCGCCGGCGATTCATGAAATCTGAAGCCCGCCGCAGGAAATACGCATGCGCCTGCCATCGCTTCAGCGCGCCGCCGTCGCCGTTCACCCGCACCGCCGCCAGCACCTCCCGCCACAGGCGGATCGTCGCCTCCGCCGGGGGAAGATCAGGGAACACCTTGGCCGCCCAACGATCGGCGGGAACGGCGACCACGCACCAGCGGTTACGGTTCGCCATCAGCCGTGCCCGGTACTCGAGCAGGGCCTCACCGGTGGAACGCTGCGACGCCTGGAGGCGGTCCGTCCCAATGCCGCGGAAGGCGTCCGGGTCCCCCGCCAGCAAAGAAATGACCGCCGCTCCCTCAGCGGCGTTGTCATCGTAGAGCTTCTTCTTCCAGTCGGGGTACTCGTCAAAGACCTCCGCCGGTGCCAGCTCGAAGCGCAGGCGCGCGAACAGCTCGTCGCTCCAGCTCATCGTCACGTCACGTCCGCCGGCTTCATAAGCCGCCCGGGCCACCCTCCGGGCAAAATCCGCCGCGTCCAGCGGCGCGTTCACCACCAGCGGCTGCCCCGGCTGCAGGTTCACCCCAGCGCGCACCACCAGGCGCGCGTAATCATCCAGCATCTTCTCGTCCAAATCCGTCGGCCTCCCAGCCCTTGCATTGATGTAATGAATCATACCTTATATCTTTATATTTTTCTCCATCCCATCGCGTTTTTCCTGCTGATGGATTATTTTTCCTGTTCCCACGCGTCTTCTTCCCACAAGCAGAGCTGCTCCGCTGAAACCGCCCGGCGGACAGGAACCATGGTCCTGTCCAGAAGAGCCTGGGCCCGCTCCCCGGAGGAAAGCCAATCACCGATGTATTCCTCGGGGATTCGCAACGGCATCCGGTCATGGATTGGCTTCACCGTCTCGTCGGCGGGCCCGGTGAGGATCACGAAGCGCCCGCCCCCCGCGTCCTCCCGGTAAACGCCGGCCAGGAACAGGACGCTGCCGTCCTTCCCGCTAAACGTGACCTTATGCCGTCCGCGGTCCCATTCAAAAAAGCAGGACGCCGGCAGCAGGCAGCGCCGGTTTCGGAACAGGCGGCAGAAAGCCGGCTTCTCCCCGACCGTCTCCCGGCGGGCGTTGATGACGCGTCTCCCGCCCATCGGCCAGCCCCAGATCATAGGAATTACCACCGGCAACGGATTGCCCGCGAGCAGGACGGGCGCCGCCTCTCCCGGGCGGATATCGCCCACCCGCAGGATGCCGGCGTCCGGGCTGAGGCAGTGACTCGTCAGCCAGCGATTCACCCGCTCGTCGACGCCGTATCGTCCGCACATTATACGAACGTCACCTCGTTGCCCTTGCGCGCCAGCGGGGCACGGACAGGCAGGCCGTCCTCCGTCGCGGCATA
This sequence comes from Selenomonadaceae bacterium, assembly GCA_016280345.1. GTDB lineage: Bacteria > Bacillota > Negativicutes > Selenomonadales > Selenomonadaceae > RGIG3544. The sequence goes on from JAEEGN010000122.1 coordinate 2,389, forward strand.
GCCCAGGACCATCGCGCCGTAAACGCGCTCCTCCTCTTTCAGCCCGAGCCCGCGCAGGTACGCCAGCAGCGACGGCTCCTCATTCAGCCAGTAAAGCTGGTTGATGTAGCAGCTCCCGAGGTCCAGCGCGTTGGCCGCGACCATCATGTTCTCGATGGCCGCCACGGTATCGGCCATATTGTTGCCATAGTCCTTCCGGTTAGCGACGATGATGAGAACCGGCGCATGATAGCTGAACGCATAACCGCCCTTCTTCGACAGGAGAATGGAATTCCGCAGGCTGGGATAGGTGCTTTCGTCCGCCTCCATCCCGGCGAAGGCGGACTCCGCCAGCGCGTTGAGCTTCCCCAGCGCCGCCACGTCCCGCACGATGAAGAAATGGTTCATCTGGTTGTTGCCGCCGCTCGGCGCGAAACGCCCCGCCTCAATCACCCGCTTCACCTTTTCGGGTTCCACCGCATCGGGCCGGTACTTACGCGTACTCCGCCGGGTAAGGATGGCCTCGAAAGCGTCCATCATCTGACTCCTCCTTCATATCGCTTGCCGGCACTGCCCCGGCTTCTTCCCCCTTCGTGCCAAAGCCGCGTGACCTCGGCAACCCCCTTGTGCCTGATGTCCCGCGGCTCGAACCGCAGCCATTGATACACCATCTGCAGCACCATACCCGCACCTACCGTACTGAGCAGCGTCCCGATGCCCACCGGTCCGCCGAGCAGCCAGCCGGCGAGCAATACCGCCGCCCACAGCAGGATCTGCACCGCCCCGATGGGCAGCCGCGACAACCGTTTTCCCAGTCCCACCAGCAGCGCGTCCCGCGGTCCGCAGCCCTGACCTTCTCTCATATAGAAGAACATCCCCAGCGCCATGAAGACAAAGCCCGCCATCATTACCGCTACCCCCACCAACAGACTCTGGTTCTCGGGCAGCGGATTCAGCGCATTGAACATCTGGACGAAATTCCCCGTCAACAGCGCGTCGATGACCGTACCATAGCCGATCCGCTCCTTCATCGCCAAATCGATGAAAAGGATTGTCACGGCCAACGCCGTCATGGCCAGCCCGTAGTTCAGCGGCGTATGGCGGGCGATGCCCATGCCCAGGCAATCCCAGGGCGCCAGGCCAATATTGGCGTAGATGGTCAGATGGACTCCGAAGGCGAAGACGAGCAGCCCCGCCGCGATTCGGAACCACTGGCGGACAATCACCCGCCGCCCGGCCGGGGAATCATCTCCGGTGCACGCCATAGGTCACGCTCCCTTCCCGCCCGCGTCCGTCGTCTTCCCATCTCCCAGCCCGGCCGCTTCCCAGACCTCCCCGGGAACCGGCGCCGCGGAAAGAATGCCGTGAATCAACGTAAAATAGTCTGGCAGGCGTTCCCGACACCACAGGATCTCGATTCCGAACAGATCCTGCGTGATGGCCGTGAGATCGAAGCCGAAAGCGTCCAGCGAATAGCGCATCTGATCCGGCTGGCGGCAGGGCTGCCCCGCTTCCCGGGCGCAGGGATCGCACCGATGACAGCCGCCGGATGACAGGGAAAGGCTGCCCGGTACCCGCTCCTCCATCTCCCGAAGCCGTTCCTCCAGCTCGAATTTCACCTGGGACACGATATTCCAGCCCATCGTCTTCATCTTCTCCGGCGTATCCGCCGCCCGGATTGTCCCGTCGTCCAGGAAAATCCGGGCGCAGAGCAGGTTCGCCCAGGCGTAGGGCGCCAGGAAATCGTCCACGTCAAAGGAAAGGGGCGGGCACGACCACCGCGCCTCGTAGCGCGGGCACTCTCGGCAACAGGCCAGAAACCGTTCCCGGTCCTGGTACGTCCGCCGGAACCGTTCCATCTCGATTGGCCTCGTTCGATACTCCAGCTGAAATCCCATGTCCTCACCTCCCGCCCATGATAGCGCCCGTTCATGAAGAAGAAATGAGAACGCCCGAGCAGCGCGACGCGAAAAACCGCGACAAACGACGCCAATTGCGTTATAATATCCATAAGCCCCGGGGCGACACAGCTTCGCCGGGATGGGCGATTCCAAAGAAAACGAGGGAGGAAACGCGTCATGAAAATCAAGGCATCAACCGGACCTTACGAATCCGCCGCCGACTACCTGCGGCACCGCTATGAAATACCGGAGGATCTGCCGCAGCTGCCGCTGGAGGATGAACCCTTCACTGCCGTCTGGCAGGAAACGTCGGGAAAAGCCGTCCTCGACTTTCTGGCGAACGAATTCGACCTTCCTGCCTTCGACTTCGACTGGGAAAGGACCGGCTCGCTGCGGATTACCTTTGCCAACACGCTGGGCGGTCGCCTGCCGGTCATCATGACCGCCGACCATCAGGACTTCTGCAACCTCGACGCCCTCCTCAACGCCCGACAGGCGGCGCAGGAAATCCCGCTGACAGTCAACGCCTTCACGATGCAGACGCGGGCCCCGGGGGTTGCCCGCCACCGCGTCCTGCTGCTGAACCGCGCCCCCTACAGCAACATCCCCGCCGAAGTCCTGGGCCTCTCCGGGGACGACTGGCTCGATCGCTCCCACCGGCTGCGGCAGCGCCATGAATGCGCCCATTACGAGACATTGCGGATCTTCGGTGGAATGCGGAACCACGCCCTCGACGAAATCCTCGCCGACGCCCTGGGGCAGATCGCCGCCTTCGGAAACTTCGACGCCAACCGCCAGCGCGTCTTCTTCGGACTCACCCGGGGCAAGAACACCTGCACCGGACGCCTGTCCTTCTACTGCCGCGACCTGAAGGAATCCGACCGCCCCCTGATCTACCAGGCCGTGGACACGGTCCTGGACACCGTCGCCGACGAGGTGAACGGCCTCCTGGCGAAAAAAGCGGACGACACCGCCCTGCTCACGACACTGGCCGGCACGAGCCTCGCCCGCCGCCTGGAATTGCTGGACTGACGCCAAAAAAGTCCCCCTCTTCCCGCCCGTCCAGGGATTTCACCATATAATTATTCAACTGTTTTTATGAAACCTGTCAGAGAAACCGCCGTTTCCTGACAGGTTTTTGTCTTTCCCTTCCGTCGACACCGGGGCAAGAACCGCAAGGGGAGAATTGTTTCACGTGAAACAACCGACATTCCTCTCCGGAAACATGAAGGTTTGCGCCGGGCGAAATGCGGCGTCGCACCTTCCATAGCCCAGCGTTCACGGCATTCCGCTGGCCTGTCGCTCTCTTCAGAGAGGCTTACCTACTGCGCCGGCCATTCCTCCAAAATCGCGACACCGGCGCTGGCGCCGATGCGTTCGGCTCCGGCTTCGATCATGGCCAGCGCCGTCTTCCGGTCTCGGATGCCGCCGGCGGCTTTCACTTTCACCGCCTCCCCCACGACCGCCTTCATCAGCCGCACGTCTTCCAGCGTCGCCCCACCGCTGCCGAAACCGGTGGAAGTCTTGACGAAGTCCGGCCGGATTTCCCGGGCGATGGCCGCCGCCTGCCGCTTCTCGTCGTCCGTCAGGTAGCAGTTCTCGAAGATGACCTTGGACACGACCCCTTTCTCCCGGCAAAGGGCGACGATGGCCCGCATTTCCTCGGCGATATAACCGGTGTCGCCGTTCTTCAGTTCAGCGACGTTCAGCACATAGTCGATTTCCCTGGCACCATTGGCGATGGCGTCCTCGGCCTCAAAGCATTTGACACGAATCGTTGCCTGTCCCAGTGGGAAGCCTACCACGGAGCCGATGGGAACGGCACCGTCCAGCAGGAAACGGGCGCAGCGCCGGACCTGGGCCGGGTTCACCATGACGCAGGCGAAGTGATACTGCCGCGCCTCGTCGCAGAGCCGGCGGACGGCGTCCTCACCTGCGTCGGCCTTGAGATTCGTATGGTCAATCATGGAAGCCAATGTCTCTTTGGTTATTTTCATACTATTTCTCCTAAAAAACGTGTCAATATATAAAGCCTTCCCAAAAAAGGAAGGCTTTATCCGGAAATTATCGTGTCGAGAACTTGTCGCGCAGAATGACGTCGTGGGAACCACCCTCGACGATGCTGACCGAGGAAACGAGGGTGAGCTTCGCTTTCTGCTGCAGTTCCTTGATGGTAAGGGCGCCGCAGTTGCACATGGTGGAGCGCACTTTGCTGAGGGTGATGCCGATGTTGTCACGGAGCGGTCCGGCGTAAGGGACGTAGGAATCGACGCCTTCCTCGAAGGAGAGCTTGCGGTCGCCGCCGAGATCGTAGCGCTGCCAGTTGCGGGCCCGGTTTGAGCCCTCGCCCCAATACTCCTTGTAGAAAGTGCCATTGATCTTGACCTTGTCGGTGGGGCTCTCATCGAACCGCGAGAAGTAGCGGCCCAGCATCAGGAAGTCAGCGCCCATGGCCAATGCCAGCGTAATATGGTAGTCGTGAACGATGCCGCCGTCGGAGCAGACGGGGACGTAAACGCCGGTCTCCCGGAAGTATTCGTCGCGGGCCTGGCAAACGTCGATGAGGGCCGTGGCCTGGCCGCGGCCGATACCTTTCGTCTCACGGGTAATGCAGATGGAGCCGCCGCCGATGCCGACCTTCACGAAGTCGGCGCCGGCTTTAGCCAGGAACAGGAAACCGTCGCGGTCCACAACGTTGCCGGCGCCGACCTTGACCTCGGGGCCAAATTTCTTGTGGATGTATTCGAGGGTGATCTTCTGCCACTCTGAGAAGCCCTCGGAAGAGTCGATGCAGAGAACATCAGCCCCGGCGTCCAGCAGGGCCGGCACGCGCTCGGCGTAGTCGCGGGTATTGATGCCGGCGCCGACGCGATAACGTTTGTTCTCGTCGATAAACTGGTGCTCGTTTTCCTTGTCGTCGGTATAGTCCTTGCGGAACACCATGTAGCGCAGGCGCTGCTGCTTGTCAATCAGCGGCAGCATGTTGAGCTTGCTCTCCCAGATGATGTCGTTGGCCTCGGAGAGCGTCGTGTTCTCGTCGGCATAGACGAGCTTCTCGAAGGGCGTCATGAACTCCTGGACCGGCGTGTCCATCGACATGCGGGTGACGCGGTAGTCACGGCTGGTGACGATGCCCAGCAGCTTGCCGGTGGCGGTGCCGTCCTCAGTGACCGCCATCGTCGAATGGCCGGTGAGTTCCTTCAGCGCCAGGATCTCGCCCAATGTCGTGGTGGGCCGGATGTTGGAGTCGCTGCTGCCGAACCCGGACTTGTA
>JAEEGN010000123.1 GCA_016280345.1 Selenomonadaceae bacterium
AAAGCTTATACCACACAGCTTATAGTCATGCTTCTTCTTGGTCTCTATATGGCAGGGCTAAAGAATTCGCTTTCACCAACCCGCATTCGTCAGCTCATCCATGGCGTGCGTCAGATTCCGGCCCAAATTAATGAGACACTGGAAGATACGGAGCCGATAAAGACATTTGCCCGGCAGTATGGCTTTAATGAAGATGTGTTCTTCATTGGTCGTTCGCTTGATTACGATGTAGCCCTGGAGGGTTCACTGAAGCTTAAGGAAATCAGCTATATCCATGCTGAAGCCTATGCTGCAGGCGAGCTTAAGCACGGTACTTTGGCGCTGATTGTAGATGCCGTGCCGGTAATTGCCCTTGCAACACAGAAGGGCGTTTATGAAAAGACACTCAGCAACATCAAGGAGGTCAAGGCCCGGGATGCTGTCGTCATCGGCATCGCCGCCGCCGGGGATTCTGAGCTCGAAAAATATGTTGATCACGTCATCAAAGTTCCGGAAACCGACGAACTACTGATTCCTTTGCTGGCGGTCGTTCCTCTGCAGCTTTTGGCGTATTACGCTGCCCTGACCCGGGGCTGTGATGTCGATAAGCCGCGCAATCTGGCGAAGTCTGTTACCGTGGAGTGAGCGGTAGGGCATACAGACACTATAGGTCCTATTTTTTCGCTGGGTATGAATGATATCTTTTCATTCCAATGCAATATTGGCCTTCTTTTCCATTTGTTTTTCTACCCGTTTTCTGGGACATGCTTCCTAAAATTATTTGTTTATGAGTACGGAAAGGTGATTGACAGACCTCCCTCGAGCGTCTATAATATGAGCTGTGCCTTTTAGGGCCATGAGTTTTATAGTTTTAGGAGGAATAGCAGAATGGTTGGTAAAGTCAAGTGGTTCAGCGCGGAAAAGGGGTATGGATTCATCGAGAGAGAAGACGGCGGCGACGTGTTCGTTCATTTCTCCGCAATCCAGGACGAGGGCTTCAAGACCCTGAATGAGGGCCAGGAAGTTGAGTTCGAGATTGTAGAGGGAGCCCGCGGCCCGCAGGCGGCGAATGTTGTCAAGAAGTCTGCTTGATATACGGGAAGCGCTGGTTGCCTCCTGGCCGGAGATGGTTAGCGGTTCAGTATCTGCCAACGAACGGAGGCTGGATTGGAAAGCCGCGGCTTGCCGGTAGAGAAGCATAAGGCCGGTCCTTCAGGGCCGGCCCTTTTTATGCTTGTGGAGAATCAGGAGAAGGTTTTCTCAGCTTTTTTTCAAAAAAAGAAGGTATTCTGCCTTCAACGAAGAAATATTAGAGTATATAGTATCATTGAAGAAGGAGGATGTGTCATCATGGCGACATTCACAATCAGGGGAAAGAACATGGAAGTAACGCCGGCGCTGAGAGATTATGTCGAAAAGCGAGTCGGCAAGGTAATGAAATACTTCGATAACGTTGGCGAGATCACGGTATTGCTCACCGTCGAAAAGGGACGGCATATCGTGGAAGTCAATGTGCCGATTGACAGCGGCGTATTGCTTCGTGGCGAAGAAGCGACGATGGATATGTATACGTCGATTGACCTTGTCGTGGAGAAACTGGAGCGCCAAATTCACAAACACAAGACGAAACTGCAACGCCGCTTCCGTGACGGCGGTTTCAAGGCAGAGATGATTGCCGAGAACGAGCGACCGTTGCCTAAGGCAGATCAGGCGGAAGAGTACACGGTCGTCAAGACGAAGCATTTTACGGTAAAGCCAATGGATATCCAGGAAGCGATCATGCAGATGAACATGGTCAACCATGATTTCTTCGTGTTCCGGGATTCGGCTACAGAAGAAGTCAGCGTCGTCTATCGCCGTGACGATGGAAACTATGGCCTTATTCAGCCGAACGAGAAATAACAGCCTTTAACGGGAAACAAAAAGGACTACCAAAGAAGCGAATCTGCTTCCGCTGGTAGTCCTCTTTTTTGTTTTGCCGATTTGACAATCAGACCTGAGAATGGATGGTGTAATTCGGCCAGAGAAATGAGGCCGGTCCCGGGAGAGATCTTACCGCAAAACGAGCCGGTAGTATTTCTTTTTTCCCTTTCGGATTAGCGCAGCGCCAGATTGGAAATCGCTTTCCTCCAGGACGTGGTCAATATCGGCTACTCTTTCGTTGTTCAGCGTGAGACCGTTCTGCTGAATCAGGCGACGTCCCTCAGCCTTGGAAGCAATGGCGCCGCCGGCGGCCAAAATGTCCAGAAGTTTCTTGCCGATGTCCTCGCGGTGGGCATCGATGGTGGGCATCTCATCGACGCTGCCTTGACCACGGAAAAGAGCCTCTGCGGCTTTTTTCGCCTTTTCCGCTTCGGCTTCGCCATGAACCAGTTTCGTGACCTCATAGGCCAGTACTGCTTTCGCTTCGTTGATTTTGGCGTCCTGAAGGGCACCCAACCGGTGGACTTCCTCCATTGGCAGGAAAGTCAGAAGCGCCAGGCATTTTTCCACGTCGCCGTCATCGACATTTCGCCAGTATTGATAAAAATCGTAAGGAGATGTCTTTTCCGGATCGAGCCAGAGAGCGCCGCTGGCGGTCTTACCCATCTTTCGCCCGTCGCTTTTTGTCAGAAGGTTGAACGTCAGTCCGAAAACGGGGCGGCTTTCTTTACGCCGTATCAGCTCCACGCCGGCGATAATATTCGACCACTGATCGTCACCGCCCATCTGCATCCGGCAGTCATAGCGGCGGTTGAGCTCGAGATAATCATAGGCCTGCATGACCATGTAATTGAATTCCAGGAAAGTCAAGCCCCGCTCCCAGCGCTGCTTGTAACACTCTGCCGCCAGCATCCGGTTGACAGAGAAATGCGCGCCGACTTCTCGCAGGAGACCGATATAGTTGAGCTGACGCAACCAATCGCCGTTGTTCACGATCAGCGCTCGGCCTTCCTCGAAATCAATGAAACGGGCCATCTGTTTTTTGAAGCATTCGCAATTATGCTCTATGGTATCGTCGGTCATCATTTGTCGCATATCAGTGCGACCAGAAGGATCGCCTACAGTGCCGGTGCCGCCGCCAACGAGACAGATAGGGCGGTGGCCGGCCCGTTGCATATGCGCCATCCCCATCAAGGCTATGAAGTGTCCGGCGTGCAGGCTGTCCGCGGTCGGATCGAAGCCGATATAAAACGAAATCTTTTCCTGGCCCAGAAGCTCCCGCACTTCCTCCTCATGCGTACACTGGGCGATAAAACCGCGTTCCTCCAAGATATCATAAGCGTTTGTCATCTATTCCACTCCTTGTGTCAGTTTTTGCCTTTCCCGCCACTGCCGGACATGCTGGGGGCCGTCGTCGGACCAGCGGGAGCTGGAGCGGCAGGGGCCGGGGAAGCAGGCGCAGCGGGAGCGGCCGGCTTCGTTTCCGACGGCGCCTCGGGGATTTCAACCGCGCTTGGCGATACCGGCGGAGCCGTTGGTCGCGGCGGCGGGTTCTCTCCGTCTCTGACCGGCGGAGCCGTGTTGTTCGTCTTTTGGTTCGAGGGACGTGTCTCTGTTCGCGGCTGGTTGTTCTCGCGGTCCCGTCGACGCTCCCGGGGTGCTGGCTTCGGTTTTTCCTCCGGGAGCTCGTTGATGGCGTCGCTCTTATACTCGGCTACGCCTTCAAACTGCTTCACCGGCATATCAGCGACAGCTTTCATCATGAAATCATGCCATATCGTGGCGGGCAGATTACCGCCGGTCATGCCGCCGAGGTCGGTGTTGTCGTCACAACCGACCCAGACACCTGCAACCAGATCTGGCGTATATCCTACGAACCAGGCGTCGAGGTAATCGCTGGTAGTACCAGTTTTGCCTGCCGCCGGGCGTCCAATGTTTGCTCCGGTGCCAGTGCCACGCTGGATAACGCCTTGGAGCATGCTGGTAAGCTCGGCGGCGCTGGTCTCGCTTACCACGCTGCGCTGCTTCGGCTTGGCCTGGTCCATGACTTTACCGTTGCGGTCCAATATTTTGAGGATGGCAATGGGTTCGACATGGACGCCTTTGTTGGCAAAGGTGCCGTAAGCGCTGGTAAGCTCCAGCGGCGTTACTCCCTTCGTAATACCACCCAGTGAAGTCGCAAGGTTCCGGTCGTTACGGGGACCGTCGAGGACGAAGGTGCTGATGCCCATTTCCTGAGCGTAATAGATAGGCTTATCAATGCCAATCTTTTGGGCAATCTTTACGGTGGGAACGTTGAGAGAAAGCTCTGCGACGCGGCGTAGCGTAACCTTGCCGTTGAAGTCGCGGTTGTAGTTTTCCGGTTCCCAGTCGTCAATTCGGATAGGGCTGTCCTCAATGATGGTCGAAGGAGTGAACTTGCTCTCCAAAGCGGCAATGAAGACGAAGGGCTTGAAGGCTGAGCCCGGCTGACGTTCCGCCATAGTCGCCCGATTGAACTGATCGGTACCCCGGCCGCCTACCATGGCCTTGATCTGACCGGTATGTGGGTCGATGGCCACCAATGCCCCCTGTGGCTGCTCGATGCCGTTCTCGTCTTTTTCAAATGTCGGCAGGTCTTGCATGGCGGCTTCTGCCGCTCTTTGCATATCCATATCAATAGTTGTGTAAATCTTGAGGCCGTCCTTGTAGACCGCATCTGCGCTGTATCGGTCAATTAGCGTCTGAATGACGTAATCAATGAAATAGGCCGCTCCAGTCGTTTCCGGCCCCTTCGGCTTTACCAGCTTCAGTTCCTCGGTCTTCAAACGGTTGGCGGTGGCGCTGTCGATGTAATGGTACTTGCTCATCTGGTCCAGTACGATGGCCTTCCGGGCCTGGGCTGCCGCCAGATTATTAAAAGGGGAATAGTAATTGGGGCTTTTGGGGATGCCGGCGAGAAGGGCACATTCGTTAAGGTCAAGTTCGTTCACGTTCTTGTCGAAGTACGTCCTGGCCGCTGCCTGCACACCATAAGCGCCTTGTCCAAAATAAATCTGGTTGAGATAGTACTCCAGAATTTCCTGCTTGGTGTACTGGCGTTCCAATTGCAGTGCCAGGAACATTTCCTGTACCTTTCGCTTGAGCGTTCGTTCTTGGGTAAGGTAGGCGTTTTTCGCCAGCTGCTGGGTGATGGTGGAGCCGCCTTCCGCTACGGAACCGTCAGATATATTCGCCCAAAGTGCTCGCAGGATGCCCCGGGGGTCAATGCCGGCATGCTCGTAGAAGCGGGCGTCCTCTACGGCGATAAAAGCG
>JAEEGN010000124.1 GCA_016280345.1 Selenomonadaceae bacterium
TCCGAGGCGCGGTAGTACCCGTTGTCCCACACGCTGTTGTCGCGGATGTCCTCGAACGTGACGGGCACGATGCGGAAGAAGAGGTTCGTCATGTTCTTGGACCTGACGACGAGGTCCGGCCAGGGCGCGTTCCAGGTCGATTCGGTCTCCACGGAGAAGTCGGGCACCTTGAGGTTCTCCATCAGGCTCGTGCAGAGGCGTCCGCCCACGCTCTTCGGCCAGCGCGCGGCGGCGGCGGCGGCCTTCGCGTACGCGCCCACGAGGTCGTCGGCCTGCTTCAGCAGTTCGGCGCGGGCGTGGACGGCGAGCGCGGACACCTCCGTCACCTCGAGATAACGGGCGATAAACGCGTCGAGCGCGGCGGCATAACGCGCGTCGCGTTCCTTGGTCGGCAGTTGGGCGAAGGAATGTTCGTACCGCATGCGCGCGAACTCTGCGTCCGCAAGGGCGTCCTTCGTGGCGTCGTCGCGGTGGAACGCGATGAGACGGTCGAGGAGCGCGAGGCCCTTCTCGAGGGTCTTGTCGGGGATCGTCTCGCCGTAGAAGTCCACGATGTCGTGCACGACCACGTCGAAGAGCGTAGGACGGCAGGCGTTCGGAAGCGTACCGTACGTCGTGAGCTCCTCCCAGTCGTCCACGCTGAGCTTCTTCAGCTCGTCCGCGTGGGCGAGCACCTTCGCGAACTGCTTCTCAAGCGTCTCGTTCAGGCGCTCCGGCGCCCACGGCGGCAGGTTCGTGGCGGCGACGGCGTCGAGTTGCGTGGGACGCGCCCCGCCCCAGCGCCACGGACGCGACTCATCGCGGTAGACGTGCGCGAGGTGGAGCTGCAGCACGGCCTGGAGCTCGGCGGGCGCGGCGTCGATGCGCGCCACGAACCTCGGCAGCCACTCCTTCGCGTCTTCGTCGCGGATGCCCTTCTCGACGTTTGCGCGCGTGATGATGGCGCGCGCGGCACGCGGCCATTTCCGCTCCGCCACAGCCTTGCGCTCGATCTTCTCGAGGACGTTCGTCGCCGAGCGCGGAAGGCCCTTGCGCACGGCGGCGTTGTAGTCGTCCCACGACACGTCTCCCGAACCAAACCACGACATGGAAAATGCTCCTCCTGTCAGGGTGAGTACAACGGTTGCTATTTTGAGTCTGCTCATAACCGCTCCTTGCTTTAAAGATCACGACGCAAATATTCCGCGAACAGGCGGTCATACACGATCCAGCCGTATTCCACCATGAGGAAAGGATTTTTCAGTTTCATGCGTGCATTATACCACGCCCCATCCGCCATGGCAAAAGTTTTGTCGCAAAACTTTTGCCATAGGATACGGCATACTCATCTGGCCGCCGATGTCGGGCGGGAACGACCTCTGGATCGTGCAGTATTCGCGGAAAGCAGGTGATAGAATCGAATGCCTTGTATTTTGGGGTACCTCTTCTCAAGACAAGTCCCCTTCACCTGCCACTTGCCCGCTCCCATCCAGATGTTTCAAATCCTTCATCAGGAATATCCACGTCATCTTTCTTCTCTCCATCTTGATCACTTGTTTCTGGTGATGGAACGTCTGGAGGTGGAGGTTCTGGGGGTGGATTGGCTGGGGTTGGCGTATCTGGTGGCGTTGGGTCGTCTGGCGGTTCCTCAGGAGGACTATCGGGCACGCCTACATCCTGAGGAGTTAAACATTCATGGAGCGAGAAACATCTATCATTAGCAATTGGTCTTCTATTCAGCTTTTCACAACTCCCATAATAACTAAACGGCTTCCCTATATACAGACATGCTTTTGCATCCTCGCCTAACTTTAAATCCAAATGCCTCATATTCAACCGCCTCAATAATTTTGCAATGGCAGACGAACGAATATAATCAAGATATTTCATTTGCTTTAGCCCCATCTTGGACTCACCGACAAACCTAAAGACGGCAACCCAGCATGGTCCCAAGCCTTTTATGGGTTCTATATTAATTCTGCCCGTACCTTTTGCTATCAAGCGACATAAAAAATCCCCGACCGCTTTATATTTATTATAAGGATTTCGGAAACCGAATCTCTCCGCTTGCAAGACAAATGTCTCGCATTCTTCTCGAATGCTTCTTACATGTGCAAGCACTGTCTCTTTGCGCAACCTTGTCGAACCATCATGGCGGATTGAATATCCGAGGAAAGAAACCCAAGGGATCGCACCTGGCGCAACAGATGGATCTCCCCATAAGAACGGTCCCTTTGATTTAGCGATGTAGTAATCGGCACCATATGAGATAATCTGTTTAGCGGGATGGGCCCTAAGATTTAGCGTTCCTAGACAACTCAAGCATTCACTAAAGGCGCCCCTACAATCTTCTTCCCATTTCCCAAGCATAATAATATCATCGCAATACCTAATATAGAGAAAGTCGCGCAGTTTTAGAGCGTCAATCGTCTTATCCAACTTATCCAAAACTAGATTTGACAACAGACCAGATAACGCTCCACCTTGAGGCAACCCTATTCGTTTACCTGGTACTAGCTTCTCTAAGAAATCCCAATCTCCTGTTTTTGAGAGTTTATCCCAGAAAGCACTGTTCATTATATCGTGCGCATTATACGATTTAAGAAAAGCCCTTACCAACACTTTGACTTTATCACCAAGCAAAAACTTGTCACAGACCTCTTCAAAGACTTGCAAGACGACTTTATGTTCGATAGTGTCAAAGAATTTGACGATATCGCATTCCGATACATACAACGGAATCTGCGCATGGCTGGTACGAAAATCAATGACACTTCTTATCGCTCGTGCGACAGGGTTTTTCATCCTGACTCTGAATGCATAACTATTATCAGAGAAAACACCATCCAGCTTCGCCGAAAGGTATTTGTTGGCAATTGACAGAATGACGCGATCTTCAAGATTACGATAAGCCGAAATGCATCTAAATTTGGGTTGACATCCTGCTCCAACGGCCTTTGTCCGCAACATCAGTTCGGGACGTTCAAACTTGAAGTCTCCTTTAGCCACACGACCTTGAATTCGCTTGACAAAGTCTGACAATCTGCGTCCCCATTCGCTTTCCAATATACGCCCAGAATAGTACACCCCCTGAACCTTACGATAGATAGAATCGCGTGAAATATCAACTGACGGACGCCGGGAAGAATGTCGTTGTTCCCTGTTAGGACGAGCCCATTCTCGACGCGGTGGCAAATACTGCGCTACGCATGAGAATGTTTTCTCTGATGGATCCCTCTCACTCTTAAATCTCTGCCAAAAAAAACTTTCCCGATGACGAAGATTTGCTTCCTTGGCCCGAAACGTGGCCAAAGTTTTGACGATCGCCATAAATGTGAAAGCTTCATCTATCATTTCCCGTCTCACCCTTGATTAAAAACGAAGCCACAGAAGTAACGGATAATTATCGAGCGCCAGAGTCATGTGTCGTACCCCAATGCGATGACATCACTTTCGCTATACTTGTCTAGAGTTGGGAATTGGTTTCCTAACCTTCAAGCCTAGACTAAAATGCGACAGCATCTTTTCAGATCTATCGCGCGCTACTTCTGTGGCTTCTAAAATTTTTCCTTTCATTTGCAGTTTGCGATTTGAGATTGATGTCAGTACGGCGATGTGACCGTAACCCCCTCTTCAAAGATTGTCTCTGGATCGATGTCCACACACTTGCGGTCGTTACGTCCTCCGGCGACATCGAAAGCGAGCGTTCCATTCATAACCGTCATAGTCGAAAGGAATGTCTTGCGATCACGCAGTGGACGAAAAACCGGCCCGCAATCAGGCTTGAGAAGATATGCCATGTCGAAACGTTTGACGTGGCCTGTTGTAAAATAGCAGTCCACCTTGCGTCCTGTCGCCGGCTTTACCATGCAAATGTCATGAATCATGGGCAGTTCCTCACATTGCAGTTTCATGATTCAGATGCTCTTGCCGTTTGCAGATGGTTGTAAATCCAATTCGGGTCGCGGCGGCAGTCAAGCACACCGTAAACCCGGGCCTCGCCTTCCTCAATGTCGTAGTAGATCGAATACGGGAATCGGCGAGACAGGGCACGAAAGAAACCGAAACGCTTGTTGTGGATACCAGCGTAAAGGGCAAGCGATTCGATTTCTCCATAAAGAGTGTCGCTAAAATAGTCGCCCACGCCGGGTTCTTGGCTTTCGTAGAACCAATAGCCGTCAAGCATGTCGTTGTGGGCAGAATCTAGAATCCTAACGCGCATGAACTTCCTCGTACAGGCGGCGCTTGGACTCGGCAACCGACATGAAGCCCTCTTCGCCCGCTGCTACGCGGCGGCGGCGCTCTGCAAGGATATCGCCGTGCCAAGCCGGAGGCTCTGGCTCTGCGGCGGCGGTCATTGCCGCCCACAGGTATTCCATCGTCTTGACTCTTTCGTCAGATGACATCCTGTCTATTGCTTCCATCACTGCTGGCATGAAATCGTTCTCCTTTGCTTGGACGCCGCGTAGTATAACAGATTTCGGCGGTTTCGGGAAGGTGGCCGCTTCTGCGCGAATTTATGGCTTTTCTGCGGCTTGTACCGTGCGTACGAGGGCCTTCAGCATGTTGCGACCAAGTTCGCGCGCCGCCGGAAACGAATAGACGCCACCGCAGAGCGAATATCCAAATTCGCAGCATGTGGCGAGATAGCAGTTGGGCAGCGTCCGCACCCAGGGATCGGACGACATGAATCCATTCGCCCACTGCTTCTCAATCACCAATGCATAGCCCTTGCCGCCTTCAATGTCGTACTTCCCGTCA
>JAEEGN010000125.1 GCA_016280345.1 Selenomonadaceae bacterium
CACATCTCCTATCCTCGCTGACAACAAACTTCCAACGATACAGAGTTCGACGCGTCCCGCCGGTATTCCTCCCGCCCCGGCAAATAAAACGCCGCGCCTCCTGCGGTGCCATATCATGCTTTTGGCCAACCGTTGGCGTTTTTTGCTCACACGTTAAACGGCGTGAAGAGCTTTCTGGCGTATTTCCAGGCTTTTTCAACGACGCGGGTGATGGGGAGCATCTTTTCCGGTTCGCGGGTGACGAGCTGGAGGATGCGCCGGCGGGTCTGGCGGTATTCGGCTTCAAAGCCCCTGAGGAAGTCTTCGATTTCCTTCTCCACCGAGACGGCCGGGATGTCCGAAGCTTCGATTTCGCACTGGCGGCCTTTGATGTGGGCGGTGTCGCCGCGGAAGGGGATATAGGCGTCCCATCCCAGGTCGTTTTCGATTTTCGTTTTCAGGGCTTCCTGGGCCAGGCCTTCGCCGTGGACGACGAAGACTTTGGCCGGGGGCGGCGTCCGGAGATGGCCGAGCCATTCGAGGATCTGACGGGCGTCGGCGTGGGCGGAGAAGCCGTCCAGCACTTGTATCTGGGCCTGCACGGCGATTTCCTCCCCCATCACCCGTACCCGGCGGATGCCGTCCACCAGCCGCCGGCCGAGGCTGCCTTCAGCCTGATAGCCGGCGAAGAGGATGGTGGATTCGGGCCGCCAGAGGTTGTGTTTCAGGTGGTGCAGGATGCGCCCGGCGTCGGCCATGCCGCTGGCCGAAAGGATGATAGCGGAGCCTTCGGAGGTGTTGAGGGCCCGGGATTCCGCCGAGGATTCGCAGATGCGGAGATGCGGCATTTGCGGGATGCTGCCGTGTTCGGCCAGGAGCGAGAGGGCTTCTTCGTCGAAGTTCTGGCTGTTCTGCAGGAAGATGCGCGTGGCCGCGATGGCCAGCGGGCTGTCGAGGATGATGGGCACGTCGTCGATGCGGCCGGCTTTCCAGAGTTTGTAGAAGTAGTAGAGAAGCGTCTGGGTGCGTCCCACGGCAAAGGCGGGAATGATGAGGTTGCCGCCGCGGTCCATGGTGTCGTTGACGATTTCCGCCAGGGCCGATTCCTTGTCGTAGGTTTCGTGGAGACGGTCGCCGTAGGTGGATTCGATCAGCAGGTAGTCGGCCCCGGCGAGGATGGAGGGGTCTTTGATGATGGGCTGGTCGGGCTGGCCGAGGTCGCCGGAGAAGACGAGTTTCGTGGTGACGCCGTCTTCGGTGACGAAGACTTCGATGATGGCGGAGCCCATGATGTGCCCGGCGTCGTGATAGACGACGCGGACGTTGTCCGCCGGCGCGAACGACGTTTCGTAGGCGACGACGGAAAAGCACTGAAGGGCCGCCGAAGCGTCTTCCAGGGTGTAGATGGGCGTCACGGGGGCATAGCCGCCGCGCTGTCCCTTGCGGTTCTGCGTCTCGGCGTCGCTTTCCTGGATGTGGGCCGAGTCCGGCAGCATGATGGCCGCCAGTTCCGTCGTGGCTTTCGTGGCGTACACCGGGCCTTTGAAGCCTTCGTGGCAGAGGCGCGGAATCAGGCCGCAGTGGTCCACGTGGGCATGGGTCAGGAGCAGGCAGTCGATTTCGGCCGGGGCGAAGTGGAATTCCTCCCGGTTCATCGCCCGGACCCGTTTCCCGCCCTGGAACAGGCCGCAGTCAATCAGAATTTTGTGATCCGTCGTTTCCAACAGGTAGCAGGACCCGGTCACCGTATGGGCCGCCCCCAGAAACCGCAGGCGCATGATAAAGCCACTCCTTTCCTTGAAAACGATGCCGTGTTTTTAGTTATTTATTCTATATCTCCGCCCGTTCTTCCTGCCTGCGGCGGACGGAATCCGCTTTTTGTTTTCGCGGTGGGGCGGGAAAAAGGAAAAAGCGCCCCGTGGCGGGGCGCTGATATTTTTATACAGGGTGTTGTTTTGCCGGCGCTAGACTTTTTCCCCCAGGAGCAGGCCGGCGGCGGCGGTGGCCAGGAGGGTGACGGCGTTGGGCAGGGCGGCTTCGTCGAAGTTGAAATGGGAATCGTGGTGGCCGGCGGCAAGGTCCGCCCCGACGAGGATATAGGCGGCCTGACCGCCGCGCTGCTGGACGCGCTCCATGAAGTAGGCGTAGTCCTCGCTGGCGCCGAAGTCGCAGCGGTCGGCAATCTTCCGGAAGATGCCGAGGGATTTGGCGCGCTTTTCGATGAAAGCGGCCAGGGCCGGCGAATTTTCGCCGCCGGCGGCGCCGCCCACCTGCTCGATGGCGACGGTGACGCCGTACATCCGGGCGGCGGCTTCGATGACGCGCCGGGCCTCCGCCCCCATGAAGCGGTCGATTTCGCTGGTGCCGCCGCGGGTCTCCAGCTTGATGAGGGCCTTGTCGGCGGTGACGTTGCGCCCGCTGCCGGCTTCGAGGACGCCGACGTTGATGCGGGAGACGCCGCCGGAGTGCCGGGGGATGGCGTGGAGGTTCAGGGCGGCGCAGGCGGCGGCGAGCAGGGCGTTGCGGCCGGCTTCGGGGGCGGCGCCGGCGTGGGAGGGACGGCCGGTGAAGCGGGCGTCGAATTTGCTGGTGGCCAGAAAGCCGGTGACGTTGCAGGCGACGCTGCCGGTCTCTTTCATCTGGAACCCGAAGTGGGCGCCCAGCATGTAGTCCACGTCGTCCACGACGCCACGGTCCACCATGGCCCTGGCGCCGCGGACGCCCTCCTCGGCCGGCTGGAAGACGAGCTTTACCGTCCCGGCGAGCTGCTCCCGGAGCCCGGCCAGAACCTTCGCCACGGCGAGGCCGGCGGTGGTATGACCGTCGTGGCCGCAGGCGTGCATGGCGCCGGGGTGCTGGCTGGCGAAGCCTTGCTGATTGGGAACATGGGACGCGTCCGCCGTCTCGCTGACGTCGTTGGCGTCCATGTCGAAGCGCAGGCCGACGACGGGGCCGGGCTGCGGGAACCGCAGCGTGGCCACGACGCCGGTAAGCCCGCCGGTCATGCGGTTCACCCACGGTTCCGGCGCCCCCTCACGGATGGCCCGGGCCTGGGCTTCTTGCAGGACGCTTTCCGGGGGCAGGCCCATCATTGAGTCGCGGGCCACGGCCTCCGCCCCCGTTTTTACCTCGTAGCCGAGGCGTTCCAACTCCGCCGCCGCCAGCGCCGCCGTGCGGAATTCCGTCCAACCCGGCTCCGGGTGCCGGTGCAGGTACCGGCGCCGGGCGATGAGGTCTTCTTTCATCTGATTTACACGCTGTATGATTTCCTGATCAAGCTGCATGATGAGGTCTCCTTTTCGTGATGATGATGATCTTGATTTATCCCTGGCTGACGTAGCTGCGCGTTTTCGCCGGAATCTTGTCCCAGGCCACGGCGTTGACAGGGATGTCCTGTGCCTTCGCCCAACCGGCGGCGATGCCGGCGGCCTCGCCGATGCTCATGCAGGTGGGCTGGATGCGCATGGAGGCTTGCAGGATGAAACTGGCGCTGATGGAGCGGCCGGTCACGAGGAGGTTTTCGATTTCGTCCGCCACCAGAGAGCGGTAAGGAATCTCGTAGAACCCGCCCTTCGGCAGCTTCTCGCTGATCTTTTCGCCGTGGGCGTCGATGAACCAGGCGGTACGGGCCACGGCGTCAGGGAAGCGGCTTTGTTGATGGTAGTCCTTTTCCTCCAGATAGTATTTACCGCGGATCCGCCAGGATTCCCGCGCCCCCAGCATGGATGCCTCGCGGCTGATATAGGCGTGCTCGAAGCCCGGCAGATGGCGGTGCAGATATTGGAAGATATGGAGCATCATCTTCCGCCCGTAGCTGACGCCGCGGCTGTAGCTGACGGGGTCGGAGGCGCTGAAGGCCAGCGGCAGTTCGGGGCAGTTCATGGACATGGTACCGGGCTTGCCGATGATGGTGAAGCCCTGCATATAGACGGCCTCCTCCGCCGTGAGTTCGCCGCTGTCCACGCCGCGCTGCATGAAAGCTTCCAGCTTGTAGCGCTGCTTGCGGCCCATGGCTTCGGCGATTTCATAGTAAGGCGGCGCCGTCTTGCACCAGTCCTCGTTGAGTTCTTTGGTGACGTACTGATAGACGCGGTCGACGTCGATGCCGCCAATCTCGAAGCGGAAACTCAGCGGCTGGTTCTGGCCGGTCTTCTCGTAGCCGTGTTCCGCCGGGACGCCGGCTGTGCGGGCGAGGATGGCGTCGCCGGAGGCGTCGATGAAGGTCGCCGCGGTCACGGCGGCGAGGCCGGCGATGGTCTGGACGATGACGGCGGCGACGCGGGGACCGTCGGTCAGGGCGTCGACGAAAACGGTATGGTAGAGGACCTCGACGCCGGCCTCCGCCGTGATTTCGTCATAGATCAGCGACAGGACTTCGGGGTTGAACCAGCCCTGCCGGGTGACGCCGTCGGACATCTCGATGCCGTGCCCGCGCATTCGGCGCTTGATTTCCCGCGTGTAGGGGGTGTCGCAGCCGGGCGCCAGGGGATCCATCCAGGGCAGGACGCAGC
>JAEEGN010000126.1 GCA_016280345.1 Selenomonadaceae bacterium
CGGCGAGGCGGGACGCATCTATCTGGAGAACCTGCCGGACCCGCAGGGCGAACGCCGCGACATGGAGGAACGGGCGGCGTTCGACGAGCGTCTGGCGGGACTCGCGCCCCGGGCGAAGCGGCTGCTCTGGCTGCTTTTCGGGGAAACCCTGACGCAGCGGGAAGCGGCCCGGCACCTCGGCATGACGCAGCAGGCGGCGTCGGCGATGAAGCGCCGGGCGCTGGAAAAGTTGCGGGAGGAGGTGAGAATATAATTTAGAGGAGCTGTCGCACGTTTTATTTTACGTGCGACAGCTCCTCTGTTTTTCTAAGGTTATACGGCTTCCTCAATCTCTCTGGCGGTTTTATAACAGGTACCCTCATACGAGATAGGCTTTCCTGTCTTTCGGTAATAAGCTCTCGCTTCGTTCAAGGAGAGGTCATTATTGGGCATATCCCGCTCATCAGGGTTCATGTTGCTTGCATAATCGTTACACCATCCGCAAACGGGACAGGTCTCAAAATCATCAACCATTGCTTCGCCACAGCAGGGGCAAGGAATCTTAAACTCCTCTCTCATGAAAATCCCTCCTCAACAATATTCTACTTCTTCCTTAGCGCCATTGCAAGGTATTCTTTGGGCAAATATATCTTTATCCTTGCTTTTTCCAAGTCGAAATAAGTTTTGATTTCTCCTTCATTTGTTCCGCTTACCAAACGTCCCGTTCGCAAATTATAGCGACGAAAAACCTTGACATCTGGCTGGTACCAGTCTAAATACGCTGGAGCAGCTTCCGCATTCAGCAAATCCGCTGCTTCTTGTTTCCAGGCTTTCAATGACAGCCCCATATCCCTGGCGTGTTTCTCATGATGCATGTCGTGTCCTTTCGTTGCGGTTTCCGAAGAAAACACCGGCTTGTCATGAGGGAAGCCAAGCCGTACGAAAACAGCGCTTTTGCCCACGCCGACCGTTCCTATACGCTCCGTAAAAAAGCCCCTATCCGTCCTAAGCTTCCTGTCCCAAGCCGTCTAATTCTGATTGTATCATAAAATCCTGCTCTTGTCTTAAATCCTTGAGCAAAGAAGAACTCTTTCTCTTGCCCACCTTTCTGTGCTACAATGGGAGCGTGCTTTGATTTTAGGCAAAAAAAGGTGGTTTTCATGCGGTTTGTTATCGTGCCGCTGCTCTGCTGCCTGCTGCTGGCGGGGTGCGGGGAGCGCGAGGCGCCCCGGACGGCGGCGCGGTCGCTGCTGGTTCTTCACACCGTGGCGTCGCTGATGGCCGAGGGACCGGGGGCGGAGGCGGCGGTGGAGGAGAGCGCGGCCCGGCTGAAGGAGCTGGAACTCCGGCTGGATCCGGACCAGCCCACCAGTGATATCGCCCGGCTGAACGCTGCCGCCGGCCTCGAGCCGGTGACGCTGTCGCCGGAGGTCTATCATTTGCTGGCGGTGTCCCGGGAACTCTCCATCCGAAGCGGCGGCGCCTGGGACGTGACCATCGGGCCCTTGAGCCGTCTCTGGCGGGAAGCGCTGGCGAAGGGGGAACTGCCGGACAACGAGGCGGTGGCCCGGACCCGGGCCCTTGTGGACTGCTGGAATCTCCAGCTCCTGCCGAACGGGCAGGCGATGCTCACGGAGCCGGGTATGGCGGTGGATCCCGGCGGCGCCGCCAAGGGGCTGGCCCTGGACGAGGTCCGCCGCATCTACGCCCGCCATGGCGTCAAGAGCGGTCTCATCAGCCTGGGGGAAAGCGCCGTCTATGCCGTGGGCCGGAAAGCCGACGGCGAGCCCTGGCAGATCGCCCTGCGCCATCCCCGGGAACCGCTGCCGGCCCGGCTGGGGCGATTGCCGCTTACCGACGCGGCCCTGTCCGCTTCGGGGGATTACGAGCAGTTCATCGACGTGGACGGCACCCGCTTCCACCATATCCTCGATCCCTTCACCGGCTGGCCGGTAGTGAACGGCACCGCCGCCGTGGCGTTCCTGGTGAGCGGGGAAAACCCGGACGCCGGCCTGGTCGCGGATATCCTGTCCACGGCGCTCTTCGTCATGGGCCCGGAAAAGGGGCTGCCGTTCCTGGAAACGCTGCCCTTCCCCTCCGACGCGGTGTTTGCCGACGCAAAGGGAACGGTACGGACGACGGCAGGCTTTTCGCTGACGCCGTGATGCAAACGCAAAGAAAAAGCCCCGACGGATTTGCCGCCGGGGCTTTTTCGCGTTTATTTATCCTTACCGCTCGCCGGTGGAGCCGAAGCCGCCCCGGCGGGCCTCGCCTTCGCCGGGGACGTCGCCGTCCACGGTCAGATAGCGGTAGAAGATGCCCTGGGCCACGCGTTCGCCCCGCTCGATCTCGACAGGGACGTCACTGTGGTTGATCAGCGGCACGAAGATATGGCCCTCGTTTTCCTCGTTGCCGTAGTAATCGGCGTCGATGATGCCCTGGTCGTTGACGCAGGACACCAGGTGGCGGATGGCGAAGCCGGAGCGCACGTGCAGTCCCAGGTATTCGTCCGCCTCCATGTAAGCCTTGAGCCCGGTAGGTACCAGCGCCATCTGATGCGGCGGAATCGTCACCGCCTCGGCGGCGGCGATGTCGTAGCCGGCGCTCCGCCCGGTCCTGCGCCGCGGCAGCCCGATGCCCTGCCCGGCATAGGCGCTGACCACTTCAAACCCTCGTTTCCTCATATCGTCCCTCCCAGGAAAAGACCGCCGCAATCACTGTGCGGCGGTCTCTTTCCTCGTTTGCCGGAAATCGGCTACTCCTTCGCTTCCTCCCGGGGCGCCGACGACGCGTCCCTCTTCCCGGCACCCTTCTCGAAGTCGAAGCCGCCGGCCAGCGGACGCATCGGCGTGATGGTGGAAATGGCGTGCTTATAAACCATCTGCTGCTTGCCCGCCGCTTCCAGCACCACCGTGAAGTTGTCGAAGCCGCGCACGTTCCCCTTGAGCTGGAAACCGTTCACCAGATGGATCGTAACGCCGACATTCTCCTTGCGCACCTGATTGAGAAAGCTGTCCTGCAAATTGATGCCTTTTGTCATGAGAACCTCTCCCCGTGTTCATGAATAATATACTCTTTATTTCGTCATTTCCGGGAAAAATCCTGCCGCCGTCCGCAAAACTTTTGCCAAAAGGTCGGAAATCGGCACGTCGTCCGCGTCCAGCCAACGAACGTACGGCATGCTCCGGTACCAGGTGAACTGGCGCTTGGCGAAGCGGCGCGTCGCACGCTTGATGGCGGCGGCGGCTTCGGCCAGCGTCATCTCACCGGCAAGGCAGGCGGCCATTTCCTTGTAGCCGATGCCCTTCATCGCCGGAGCGTCCCGCGAAACGCCGGCGGCCAGCAGCCCCCGCACTTCATCGGCAAGCCCCGCCGCCATCATCGCGTCCACCCGCCGGTCAATGCGCTCGTAAAGGCTCTGGCGCTCCCGCCGCAAGCCGATGACCAGCGCGTCGTAAACGAGACCGCCCGCCTTCGCCCGGGAAATCGTCTCCCGGCCGCCGCGGCAGACCTCGAGGGCCCGGATCACCCGACGCAGGTCGTTGACGTGGAGCCGCGCCGCCGCCGCCGGGTCCGCCGCCGCCAGCAGGGCGTGGACATGGGCGCGTCCCTTTTCCTCCGCCAGCGCCTCTAGCGCCCGGCGATAGGCTATATCCTCCTTCGCCTCGCTGAAGGCGTACCCCTCCAGCAGCGCCTTCACGTAGAGCCCGGTGCCGCCGGCGAGGACGGGGATGCGTCCCCGGGCCTGAATGGCGGCAATCCGCGCCGCCGCCAGCCGCTGAAAATCGCTGACGCTGAAAGGCTCTGACGGATCGAGGATATCGACGAGCTCGTGGACGACGCCGTCCCGTTCCGCCGCCGATGGCTTGGCGGTGCCGATGTCACAGCCGCGGTAAACGAGCATGGAGTCGCCGGAAACGACGTCCGTATCCAGCGCCTTCGCCAGCGCCACCGCCAGCGCCGTCTTGCCCACAGCGGTAGGGCCGAGGAGGGCGATGAGGGGGCCGGCCGTCATTCGAGGCTGATGGCCTCGCCGGGCTTCACGATGTGGACGACGGCCCGGGTGGAGTCCTCCGTCACTTCCTTATACCGCTCCACGTCCTGCTCGATGACGGGCCAGGTGTTGTAGTGGATGGGTATGACGTGGCTGGTATTGAGCCACTGGGCCGCCATCACCGCGTCCTCGAGACCCATGGTGTAGTTGTCACCGATGGGGAGCAGGGCGTAGTCGATGGAGTCCTTGCGGCCGATGAGCTTCATGTCGTGGAAGAGGGCCGTATCGCCGGCGAAATAGACGGTGCGGCCGCCCATCTGGATCACGAAGCCGCAGGCGATGCCGCCGGCCACGCCGGAGCTGTGGAGCGCCAGCGTCATACGAACCTTGCCGAAGGGGAGCTTCACCGAGCCGCCCAGGTTCATGCCGTGGCTCTTGATGCCGGGGGCCTGCGCCTCGCAGACGCCGATGACCTCGGGAATGGCGATGATCGTGGCGCCGGTCCTTTTCGCGATGGCCGGCGCGTCGCCCAGATGATCGCCGTGCGCGTGGGAGACGAGAATGTAGTCGCAAGCCACTTCCCCGGGTTTGATGGCCGCCAGCGGATTACCGGTCAGGAACGGATCCGCCAGGACCTTGTGCTGGCCGTCGTCCAACAGGAAGCAGGCATGGCCGTAATAGGTGTATTGCAACATGAAAATCCCTCCTATGAATTTTTATTCTATTTTATATGATACCAAATTCTTTCCTTTCCGAAAAGACCGAAAAATGATTTCCGGGGAGGCCAGAGAACCGGCGCGAATTCCTTCTGCCGCTCCGGCGACAGGGCCAGCGCTTTCCTGGTCTTCTCCGCCGACAGGTTCATCGTCTTCATCAGGTTCCGGCGTTTTCCGGCAGCACCTGCCGGATTCCCATTTTGACGCCTCCCTTACGTTCCTCCTTCATCTTCATTTCCAAGGTCATAGGCGCACCGTTTCTGAAAAGGCCGGCAGATTCGCTCCGCCGGCCTTTTCATTGGTTATTTCTTTTCTTCCTTTTCCGCCTTGAACTTCTCTATGACCTTTTCCGCCATCTTCTGCGGCATTTCCTCGTAGTGGGAGAACTCCACGGTGAAGGAGCCGCGCCCCTTCGTCTGGGCCCTGAGGTCGGTGGCGTACTTGTAGAGCTCGACGGCGGGGATCTGGGCCTTGACTTCGCTCATGTCCTTGCGGTCGCTGCCGCCCATGCCCATGATGCGGGCCCGCTTCGTATTGAGCTGGCCCATGACGTCGCCCATGAAGTACTCGGGGGCGATGATGGTCATGTTGTAGATGGGCTCCAGAAGTACCGGCGAGGCCTCCATGATGCCCTTCTTGAGGGCGAGGGCCGTGGCCGTCTTGAAGGCCGCCTCGGAGGAGTCAACGGTGTGGTAGGAGCCGTCGTAGAGGTTGACCTTGACATCGACGACGGGGTAGCCGGCGACGATTCCCTGGGCCAGAGTCTCCGAGGTGCCTTTTTCCACGGCGGGGATGAACTGGCGCGGCACGCTGCCGCCGAAGATGGTCTCGGTGAACTCGTTGCCGGTGCCGGCGGGCAGGGGGCTGATCTCCAGCCAGACGTGGCCGTACTGGCCGTGGCCGCCGCTCTGTTTCTTGTGCTTGCCCTCGACCTTGACGGTCTTCTTGATGGTTTCGCGGAACGGAACTTTCGGCTCGCGGAACTCGGCCTCGGCGCCGAACTTGCGGGCGATGCGCTCGCCAAGGATGTCGATCTGGACCTCGCCCAGCGCCCGGACAAGGGTTTCCTTCGTCTCCGGGGCCTTGACGAGGATGATGGTCGGGTCTTCGTCCTGCTCCTTCTCGATGGAGCCGAAGACCTTGTCCTCGTCGCCCTTCTTCTTCGGATAGACGGCCATGATGAGCATGGAGCCGGGATAGGCAATGGGATCGTAACGGACCGGGGCTTCCTTCGTGCAGAGGGTATCGCCGGTCTTGGTGACGGTGAGCTTGGAGGTGACGACGATGTCGCCGGCGCCGACGCGGCTGATCTTGACCTGGTTCTCGCCCTGCATGGTGAAGATGGCGCCGATGCGCTCGGTGGCGTCACGGTTGGCGTTGTAGGCACTGGAATCGCCGGCGAATTCGCCGGAGAAGACGCGCAGGAAGGAGAGGCGCCCCACGAAGGGATCGACGATGGTCTTGAACACCTGGGCGGAGAAGGGGCCGTCCAGCGGACGCTCGACGATGTCCTCGGTCTTCGGGTCGACGCCCACAGCCGGCGAAAGGCCCGGCGCGGGCAGATAGCCCACGATGCCGTTCAGGAGCTGCTTGACGCCGATGTCCGCCGCGGCGGAGCCGCAGAAGACGGGGAAGACTTTGGCGGCGGCAATGCCGTCGGACAGGGCCTTGCCGATCTCCTCCTCGGGGATGTCCTCGCCCTCGAGGAACTTTTCCATCAGGCTGTCATCGAAGTCGGCCAGGGCCTCGATGAGCGTCTGGCGCGCTTCTTCCACGGATTCGTTCATGTATTCGGGAATCTCGGCCACCACGGCCTCGTCGTCATGCGTCATGATCTTCATGTGCATGGAAAGAAGGTCCGCCACGCCCTGGAAGGAATCCTCGGCGCCAATCGGCAGCTGGACCGGGACGACGCCCGTGCCGAAGCGGACGCGGAGTTCCTCCACCACGCCCTTGAAGTCCGCGTGCTCGCGGTCCATCTTGTTGATGAAGAAGGCGCGGGGCATTCCCATTTCCTCGGCCAGGAGCCAGTCCTTTTCCGTCTCGATTTCAATGCCCGAAGGGGCGGAGACGACGATCATGGCGCTGTCGCAGGCGGTGAGGGCGCCCTTGACTTCGCTGACGAAGTCGGGGTAGCCCGGGGTGTCGATGAGGTTCAGTTTGCAGCCGCGCCACTCCACCGCCGCCAGGGCGCTCGAGATGGTAAGGCCGCGCTTCGTCTCCTCCGCTTCATGATCGAGGGCGGAGGTGCCGTCGTCCACTTTCCCCAGGCGCTTGACTGCCCCGGCGTCAAACAGACAGGCGTCCACCAGACTCGTCTTGCCCGCCTTGCCGTGACCGACAATGGCGACGTTCCTCAGATTTGCGCTCTTGTATTCCTGCATTCCGATCCCTCCTAAAGATGATACTTGTATAATTCTCTCTCCGAGCGATTTTTCCTGCCTGCTTTGAAAAAAACCGAAAAACGCTGCCTCCGGTAAATCGGCAGGCAGCGTCAACCATGATTCAGCGATCCGCCTTCTCTCCGGCGAGGGCGCGTTTGGCCCGGAGCACGTGCGTCAAGGCCTCGTCCACCCGGGCGGCGGGAATCGTGCCGTCTTCGATGGCCCGGCAGAGGGCGTGGTGGGCGGCGTTCATCGCCTCGTACTCGTGACAGAAGAGGACGACGTCGGCTCCGGCCCGCACCGCCTGTACGGCGGCATCGTCGGCGGCGATATGACCGGCAACGGCGCCCATGCCGAGGTCGTCGGTCACCACCACGCCGTCAAAGCCCGTCTCCTGCCGGAGCAGCGCCATGACCTTCGGAGAGAGGCTGGCCGGCCACTCCCCGTCGATGGCCGGGTAATCCACATGGCCCACCATCACGAAAACGTCCCCGGCCCGCCGGCCCGCCAGAATTTCCCGGAAGGGGCGCATATCCTCCGCCCGCAGTTCCTCCAGGCTGACGTCCACGGTGACGCGGCCCACATGGGTGTCCGCCTTGCCCTTGCCGATGCCCGGGAAATGCTTCAGCGCACACAGGAGCCCCTCCGCCGCGTAGCCGTCCGCCGCCGCCCCGGCGAAGGCGGCAACGGTTTCCGGTTCGTCGCTGTACGAGCGGTCACCGGCGAGACCGAGGTCGGCCACGGGCGCGAAGTTCAGGTTGACGCCGAGGGATTTGAGTTCGCCCGCCGTCCGGAGGGCCCAGTCCCGGGCCAGCGCCGGGTCGCCGCCGGCGCCGATTTCAGCGGCGGATGGCGGCGGCGGGATCACGTCCCGGCCCCGGGCCACGAGGCCCCCCTCCTCGTCGATGGCCACCAGCAGCGGCCAGTCGCCGACGGTTTCCTGCAGGGCCGACGTCAGCGCCCGCACCTGCTTCGCGCTTTCGATATTGCGGTCAAACAGGATGACGCCGCCGATATGGTATTCGTTGAGAAGGAAGGCGATATCCTCGTTCATTTCCTCCCCGTAAAAACCCACCATCATGAGTTGCCCGGCCTTCTCCGCCGTCGTCATCTCCCGGACCGCGGAAGCGACCCGGTCCTGTGGGGGCGCAGGCGGGTTCGCCGACGCGCCGTCCCGGGCGCAGCCGCAGAAAATCGCCGCCGCCACCAAAAGCACCGCCCCCAGATTCGGCCAATATCGCATGATACCGTCTCCTTTCTCTCTCATCCGTTTCGAAAACTGCCCCAGCCATTGTCCGTACGTCCTGTCCACCGTCCCGGCCTGTTTCCGCCCGGCAGGGGTGGACGGAGCCGTTCCTCTGTGCTATGCTTTACGAAAAAGGCCCGCCGTTTTTCCGGGCCGATCCGAAAAGAAAAGGAAGCGAATCCCATGATTGAGAAGCAGACCGACGTCACCCTGCCCCACGGGGAGGACCAGAATATCAAGATGGAACTCCTCGGCATGATCCACAGCGCCGAGAATCCCTTCGACATCATCTGCCACGTGGCGAAATACCTCGAAAAGACCTCCGCCGAGGCCGGCTATGCCGACCATGTACGGAAGGATATGCGTGCCGTCTACGGTCTGGCTCTCCTCGACAGGAAGCTGCTGGCCGACGAACAGCGGGACGTGGAGGCTCGTCTCGCCCGCATCCGTCAGGCCTATGAAACCGGCGACTTCACCGACGAGGAGCGGCACCGCATCCGTTTCGCCATCGACCTCCACCAGAAGAATCTCGAACGCCTTCGGGAACGCATCCGCGAAGCCGAAATCAACGGCACCCCGCCGTACATGGAAAAGGGATGATTTCCCCCGGACGCAGGACACAGCAAGAGCCGTCCCGGCAGCCCAAGGAACTGTCCAAAAATCACTTCACAGTTCCTTCGCGCTGTACGGGGCGGCTCTTTCTTTCTTCCATTACCGCCACGTCAGAGTATTGGCCGTGGAAGGGCCCCTCTTGGCCCGGCCCGCATTTCCCGCCTTCTCTTCCAGGTCG
Organism: Selenomonadaceae bacterium; assembly: GCA_016280345.1. Taxonomy (GTDB): domain Bacteria; phylum Bacillota; class Negativicutes; order Selenomonadales; family Selenomonadaceae; genus RGIG3544. The sequence continues at coordinate 9,110 of JAEEGN010000126.1, forward strand.
TGCTGGACGGTGAGATCATAGATATTGGCGTAGATGGCGATGGAGCCGTCGTGGCTACGGCTGGCGTTGAGCACCGCCCGCAGCCAGAAATCCCGCCCGAAGTAGTTGGTGAAGGCGTATTCCACGGTATAGGGCTCCGCGAGATCCGTCGCCTGCCGGATATAATTGACAAAAGCGTCGTGGGCCTTACTGCCGACGAGTTTCCGGAACGACATCTCGATCTCGCCCCCCTCGTTATGCGCAGGGACGCCGTCCAGATCCAGAATCCAGCGGTTCGCGTACTCCAGCTCGATCTCGTTGCCCAGCAGCCGCCCGAATACGAATCCCATCGGAATGCAATCCGTAAGCTGCTGGAGATTCATCTGCTGGCTGAACTGCTGAGTGACATCTTCCCAGGAAAGGAAGAGCAGCAGCCGCTCGCCGTCGTCGAGGATGACGCTGGCCCGGATCCGCATCCAGAGCACAGTGCCGTTCAGGAGCCGCCGCCGGGCCACGCACTCCGCCACCCGGCCGTGCCGCGCCGCTTCCATGGCGTGCAGCAGCGCCGGGCGATCCTCCTCCAGGATGTAATCCAGCACTTGCTTGCCCTTTTCCAGGATGATCTCCGCCGGCGCCTCCATCAGCCGGAAGAAGTTATCGTTGGCCCGCAGGAGCTCCAGCCGCCCGTCGTAGAACTCGTAGAGGCCGACGCCGCCGATGATGCCGTTGAAGAGGCGGCTGAAATTCGTATTGGGATTCAGGAGTTCCTCGAGATCCTGGTCGTCGGGCCAGTTGGCGATCATCGGCGGTTCCTTTTCCACGACTTCCGCCCGCTGCGAAAGCAGCTTCTCGAAATCCGCCACGGGCATCGGCTTCGAGAAATAGTAACCCTGGATGTAGTTGCAGCCGATGGTCCGCAGGAAATCCGCCTGGGCCTTCGTCTCGACGCCCTCCACCACCACCGGCATCCGCATCCACTTCGCCATGCGGATGATGGAATTCAGGATGTTGCCGCCGCGCCCGGTATCGCCGCCGCTGTCGAGGAACTTCAGATCGACTTTCAGCACGTCCACCGGCAACTCCTTCAGCATGTTGAGCGAGGAGTAGCCGCTGCCGAAATCGTCCATCAGTATCTTGAAGCCTTTCGACTGCAGCTCCTTAGTGATCTCGATGATTTGCTGCGGGTTGTCGGTATAGGCGCTCTCCGTGAGCTCCAGTTCCAGGAGCTCCGGCGGCAGATCGTATTTCCTGATCAGCTTGTCGAAGATATTGACAAGCTGGGTGCTGTAGAAATCGACGCGGGAGACGTTCACCGACACCGGCGGGGGATTAACCCCGTCGTCCAGCCACTTCCGAAGGAGGCGGCAAGTCTCTTCCCAAACGAACTGATCCACCTGGAAAATGAAGCCATTATGCTCGAACACCGGCACGAATTCCGACGGCGGAATCTGTCCCCGGGTGGGGTGCATCCAGCGGACCAGCGCCTCGGCGCCCACGACCCGGGCGCTGGTAGCGTCGTACTTTGGCTGCAGGTAGATCACGAACTGCTTTTGCGTCAGCGCCTCGTTCATATCGTTGACGATCGACTGCTCCGTCATCAGGTGGCTGCGCATCGTCGCGTTGTATTCGCAGACGTCCACCAGGCCGTTCTCCTTCGACTTCATCAGGGCCAGCAGCGCCCGGTCGATCATGGCGCTTACCGCCAGGCCCCTTTCCTTGATCTGATAGACGCCAAAGCGCAGCACGACCCGGTAGCCCAGGGTAAAGCTCGCCGCCAGCACCTTCAGCGACTTTATGAACCGCTCCCGGTTCTTGTCCTTCGCCGGGTAGAAGAGCAGGAAGATATCCGAATGGAGCCGGGCAAAAACGCTCTGGGGAAGCCGCGTCTCCCGGAAGAAATCCGCCAGGTATTTGAGGATGCGGTCGCCGGTCTCCTCGCCGAACAGGTCGTTGATGATCTTGAACCGCTCGATGTCGAGGCTCATGATCTCGAATTCCTCATCGGGGCTCACGTCGAGGATCCGCTGCGCCTGCTGGCAGAAAGCCGACTTGTTGAAGATGCCCGTAAGGTCATCGTAAGAAACCTGATAGGCGATGGTCTCACTGGCCTGCTTGATGGACGTGATGTCAAGGACGACAGCATGATACGCCGGCCGCCCGTCTTCCCCCAAACAGCGATGACCGCACTCCACCACCCAAAGCTGTGGCTCCCCGCCATTCCGGCACATGGCGTACTCTACCTGATAGCCTTCCTGCTTCGTGAGTTGCTTCGTGATGGCGGACAGCAACGCCTGCCGGTTCTCTTCGGGGACCAGCCGCATCATATGGGGGCCGATCTCTTCATTGAAGGTTTCCCGATCCGGATAATTCAGCATCTTCCAGAAGTCATCACTATAATGCACGAGTTGACGGTCATCCTCCAGCCGGAACGTGATGAGACCGGAATGCACATAACGGGGAAGCGCTTCCTGCGTCACGGGCAGGACGCCGATATCTTCCTTCGCCTTTTCCACCGCCGCGTTCACCATCTTGGTGCACACCATGCGGTACGTCGCCTCATGCCGGGCGTCCCGCATGAGATGGATGCCCTTCAGCCGATACATCCCGCCCCGGATCCGGTACATCAGCGTCAGCTGGTGCAGGACCGGGGACGTGTCGTGCGCCGTTCGCAGGCTCACCAGCCCGGTGACCGCGCAGTTATCGGCTTCTTCTTTCACCCGAAGACGACTGCGGAACAGCTTGCAGGGCGCGATGGCGTCAAATTCCCCCCGCAGGCAATGCGACGCTTCATCCCTTCCGATGGCGTACTGGTCCGAATGCGGCCCGAAGGCGATGATGTCGTCATCCGCCGCCATTGCCAGGTAATTGACAATATTTCCCTGCGTGTAGAACGCGTGGATGAATTCCTGGGCTTTTTCCTTCGCTGTCAGCGTTGTCATGACGCCGTCTCCCCTTCAACCATGATGTCCCGGTAATTCCCGCTGCCCCGTTGCCGGTTCCAAGTAATCTGCCAATTCTGCCAATTATTTATATTATACCAAAAATGAACGGAAAAATACATCGTAAATTTGAACTAGGCCCGTAAAGGTTTCCGGCCTGCCATCGCAGAGGAAGCCCCGCCGTGCGGGGGCAAAGTGACGCCGCCTCCGGATCCCGGCGTTTTTTCCCGCCGCCCGCAACCCCGGCACCCGGGACGAAATACCTCAATCCCCCGCTGTCAGCCCCGCCCGCTTGACAGGCCGAGGATTCCCCGTTATCATAAGGACAGCGCGGCCCGCTCCGCCGGGAAAAACGGCGTTTTCCACGAGGCCGCGGTCCGGGACGACCAGAAAAGGAGCGTATGGCAATATGAACGACTGGAACGATGGCTACTTTACCGAATCCACTTATACCTACGGCTACTACCGGGAGCTGAACCCGGTCTATCAGAGATTCTGCCTGCTGGCACGCGGTTTCCGCCCGCCGGAAATCGGCCCCGGCAGTGCCCACTGCGAACTGGGCTTCGGGCAGGGCGTATCGATCAACATCCATGCCGCCGCCTCCCCGGGGCAGTATGTGGGCACCGACTTCAACCCGGCCCACGCCGCCGGCGCCAACGAGCTGGCCGCGGCCGCGAAGAGCGGCGGCCGCTTCTACGACGACAGCTTCGAGGAACTCCTGGGGCGGAACGACCTGCCGCAATTCGACTCCATCAGCCTGCACGGCATCTGGTCCTGGATCAGCCCGGAAAACCAGCGCCACGTCATCGAATTCGCCCGGCGCTTCCTGAAGCCCGGCGGCGTCTTCTACAACAGCTACAACTGCTTCCCGGGCTGGGCCCCCGCCAGTCCGATGCGGGAGCTTTTCGTCCTCTATGACAAATACGCCCCCAGCGGCAACGCCACCTTCCGGCGGGTCGAGGCGGCGCTGGACTTCACGGAGCGAATGCTGGCGGCCCATCCGATCTACGCCGAGAAAGTTCCCGCCGTCAGGGACGCCTTTGAAAAGGCGCGCCAGCGCGACCACGATTACCTGGCTCACGAATACTTCAACCGCGACTGGATCTGCCCGTACTTCACGGACGTCGTGGAGGCGCTGCAACCCGCCAAGCTGGACTACGCCTGCACCGCTTTCCTGCTGGAATTCATGGACAAGCTGAACCTCTCGCAGGAAGCCATCGACTTTTTGGCCACCATCGAGCATCCCATCATGCGCGAGCAGGCCCGCGACTACTTCGTGAACCGCCAGTTCCGTAAGGATTACTTCGTCCGGGGACAGCGCCCCCTGCCCGAAGGCGAAAGGATACAGGCACTGCTGGAAACGCGCTACGTGCTGACCACGGCGGAGGACATCTCCTCGTCCTTCAAGGTAATGGCCGGGGACGCCGCTTTCCCCGACGAGATCTACCAGCCGGTGGTGGAATATCTGCGGGCGCAGGATTACGCCCCCAAGGACTTCCGGGATTTCGGGAAACTCCATCCCGAGGTCTCCCCCGCCAACGTGGTCAAGACACTCATCACGCTGGTGGGTCGGGCCCTCGCCACCCCCTGCCAGGACGCGGCGGCGGAAAAGGCCGCGAAGCCCCGCTGCGACGCCCTCAACGCCCACCTCTGCGAGCGCGCCAAATCCGCCGGCGAAATCCAGTATCTGGCCAGCCCGCTGACCGGCGGCGCCGTCGAGATCGGTCCGCATGAACAGCTGTTCCTGGCGCTTTTCCGGCAGAAAAAGCGCGACGCCGCGGCGCTGGCCCAGGCCGTCTGGGACGTCTTCGAGCGGCGGGGCCAGAAAATGATAACGCCGGACCGGGGAAAACTGGAAACGCCGGAGGAAAACATCGCCGAGCTCACGACGATGGCCGGGACTTTCCTGAAGAAAACCCTGCCGGTGCTGAAGATGACGCACATCTTCTGATGGAAAGGAGGGGCGCGGGCGATGAACGGACAGGCGGAAAGCTGGCTGGAACTGCCGCAACTGGCAGCGCGCTTTACACGGCCCCCGGCCGCGGTCGTGCTGCTGGTGGCTGGGGGACGGCCGCCGGCGGCGGATTGGCTGCGTC
>JAEEGN010000016.1 GCA_016280345.1 Selenomonadaceae bacterium
AGCTTGCGGAGGGTTGACCAATGCCGTTTGCCCTGATTTGGACGGCCACCTTCACGCGAACTGCCAGAAAGTTTCTCAAGAAGCACCGCGATCTTACAGACACGTTTTCACTGATAATTCACAAATTGGAGATGAACCCATACGACCCGGAATTGAAACTTCACGCCCTCTCGGGCAATCTGCAGGGCAAACACGCAGTAAGCCTCACCTATTCGTACAGAATCGTCATTCGCCTCGTTCTTACCGAATCTGAAATCTACCTTCTGGATGTTGGAACCCACGACGAAGTTTATTCATAACCTTTCAACCCTTCAACCTTTCAACCCTTCAACACCGTCATGCTCTATCTCCTCGGCAAAGCCTATTTCCACACATTCCTCCGACTCTTCAGCTCACACATCGTCCTGCTGTCGATCGGCATTCTCACCACCTGGATTCTCTCGTGGATTCTTCTCCCACGCCTCTGGCACCGCCTGCCGCATGACCACGGCAAGGCGCTCGTTCCCGGCGGCGAACTCTCGAAGGGCAAGCCAACCGGCGCCGGTATCATCCTTTCGCTGGTGTCGCTCGTCGTCATGGTCTTCGTCATTCCGCCGGACTGGTCGGTCTGGGGCGTCATCGCGACGTTGATGGCCGCCATGTACTTCGGCTACGCCGACGACGCGAGCAATGTGCCATGGGGTCAGCTTAAGAAGGGACTCCTCGACTTCGCCTGCTCGCTCGCCGCCGCGTTCTGCGTCTGCCATGGTGAGGCAACGCCCATCTGGATGCCCTTTTTCAAAGGGACCATTCTCCTGTCGCCGTACGTCTACATCCCCTGCGCGACGATGATTCTCTGGCTCTCCATCAACGCCATGAACTGCAGCGACGGCGTCGACGGCCTCGCCGGCTCTCTCGGCCTCATTTCGCTCCTCTCGCTCGCGGCGCTTCTCTATCTGGTTCTCGGCTACAAGCCGGTCGCCGACTACCTCCTCCTCCCGCACTACCCCGACAGCGCCAAGTGGGCCATTATGGCGGCTACGGTCGCCGGCTCCTTCGGCGGCTACCTCTGGTACAACGCCGAGCCCAGCAAGGTGCTGATGGGCGACGCCGGCTCGCGCATGCTCGGCCTCGCCATCGGCGTGGCCGTCCTCGCCACGGGCAACCCGCTCCTCATCCTCGTCTTCGCGCCGATGGTCCTCGCCAACGGCGGCACGGGTCTCGTGAAGATACTCCTTCTTCGTCTCTTCCACAAGCTCGGGTTCGACACCACGCCGACGAACCGCCTCCCGCCTGAAAAGGCCGCCGAGCAGCTTGTCATCATCAAGGAGATGCACAAGGTCCGTTTCCCGCTTCACGACCACTGCCGCAAGAACCTCGGCTGGACGAACGCCCAGGTCCTCATGCGCTTCGTCCTGATCCAGTCGCTGCTGATCCCGTTCCTCTTCGCGCTCTTTACGAAGGTTCGTTAGACACCATAGGTTGGGGCCGGGCTTTCAGCCGCTTTGTCTGGAGAAAGCAAAAAAGTGCTTGCACAGTCCGGAAAAGTTCCGTATATTATTGACATCGACGGCCCCTCAAAATATGTCGGGTCACACAACGCAAACCCCAGGAGGAAAAACAATCATGCGGCAATACGAACTTTTCATCAACGGGAAATTCATTCCCAACGGATCGAGGAAAATGATCCAGGTGCTGAATCCAGCCACCGAGGAAGTCATTTCCGAAGTCCCTCAGGCGACGGAAGAAGACGTGCGGGCGGCCGTCGACGCGGCCTACGAAGCGCAGAAATCCTGGGCGAAGATCCCCGCGATCCAGCGCGCCGGATACCTGCGGGAGCTTGCGCAGTTGGTGAGCGAGAACCTTGAGCTGTTCGCCCAGACCACGGCCGAGGAAAACGGCAAGCTGATCGGCCAGGCGCGGGACGAGGCCGGCTGGCTGCCCGAATACATCAACTACTACGCCGGCATGGCGCGCCACATCAAGGGCGAAATCATCACCAGCGACCGGCCGAACGAGAACATCTTCCTGTACAAGCGCCCCATCGGCGTGGTGGCGGGCATCATGCCCTGGAATTTCCCGCTGTTCCTGATCGGCCGCAAGATGGCGCCCGCCCTCATCGCCGGCGACACCGTCGTCCTGAAGCCCTCCAGCGATACGCCGAACGGCGCCTATGAATTCGCGAAGCTCGTCGCGAAGAGCTCCCTGCCCGCCGGCGTCATCAACGTGATCACGGGCTCCGGCAGTGTCGTGGGCAACGCCCTCGCGACCAACCCGAAAGTCGCCATGGTCTCCATGACCGGAAGCACAGATTCCGGCCGGAAGATCATGAAGGCCGCGGCCGACCACATCGCCAAGGTGTCGCTGGAGCTCGGCGGCAAAGCGCCCGTCATCGTCATGGACGACTGCAAGCTGAACGAAACGGTGCAGCACGTCTTCAACTCCCGCTTCATCTACAACGGCCAGGTCTGCAACTGCGCGGAACGCATCTACGTGCAGGAGGGCATCGCCCCCGCCTTCATTGAGAAGATGACCGCGAAGATCAAGGCCGCGACCTACGGCGATCCCATCAAAAACCCCGACGCCACCATCGGGCCGCAGGTCAACAAAAAGCAGCAGGAGCACATCGACGAGCTGGTCCGGAGCGCCATCGCGGAAGGCGCGACGCTGGTCTGCGGCGGCAAGAAGGCCACGGTGAACGGCAAGGGCTACTACTACGAGCCGACCCTGCTCGTGGACTGCCGCCACGAGATGCGCATCATGAAGGAAGAGATCTTCGGGCCGGTCATGCCCATAAGCACCTTCAAAACGCTGGATGAGGCCATCGAAAAGGCGAACGACTGCATCTACGGCCTGACCTCCTCCATCTACACCCAGAACACGGACGTCATGATGCGCGCCATGAACGAGATCCACTTCGGCGAAACC
>JAEEGN010000127.1 GCA_016280345.1 Selenomonadaceae bacterium
GATTACCTTCCTCTCAGGGGCATCGCCTCTATGCACTGCTCGGCCAATACGGATATGGACGGCAAAAACACCGCTATCTTTTTCGGACTGTCCGGCACCGGCAAGACCACTCTCTCCACCGACCCGAAGCGTCTTCTCATCGGCGACGACGAGCACGGCTGGGACGACAACGGCGTGTTCAACTTCGAGGGCGGCTGCTATGCCAAGGTCATCAATCTGGACAAGGAGTCCGAGCCCGACATCTACAACGCCATCCGCCGCAACGCGCTGCTGGAGAACGTCACCGTTGACGCGCAGGGGAAGATCGACTTTGCCGACAAGTCTGTCACGGAGAACACCCGCGTATCCTATCCCATCGACCACATCGAGAAGATCGTCAAGAAGGTCAACGGCGTTTCCTCCGGCCCCGACGCCGAGAACGTGATCTTCCTTTCGGCGGACGCCTTCGGAGTCCTGCCCCCGGTGTCCATTCTCACACCCGAGCAGACTCAGTATTATTTCCTCTCCGGCTTTACCGCCAAGCTGGCGGGCACGGAGCGGGGCATCACCGAGCCCACGCCCACCTTCTCCTCCTGCTTCGGACAGGCGTTCCTGGAGCTGCATCCCACCAAGTACGCCGAAGAGCTGGTAAAGAAGATGAACAAGAGCGGCGCCAAAGCCTATCTGGTCAACACCGGCTGGAACGGCACCGGAAAGCGTATCTCCATAAAGGATACCCGCGGCATCATCGACGCCATCCTCAGCGGCGACGTGCTCAAGGCCCCGACGAAAAAGATCCCCTTCTTTGATTTTGAAGTGCCCACCGAGCTGCCCGGAGTGGACAGCGGCATCCTCGATCCGCGCGACACCTACGCCGACGCGGCCGAATGGGAAGCCAAGGCGAAGGATCTGGCCGGACGCTTCATCAAAAACTTTGTCAAGTATGAGGGGAACGAAGCCGGCAAGGCGCTGGTCGCCGCCGGACCGAAGCTGTAACACGATCCGTCTTATCATATGGAAACAGCCGCAGGACCATAAAGGTCCTGCGGCTGTTTCCGTTTTTGAGTTCGATATAGGGCGGTGGGTTATGTCTGTCCGGATGCTCCGTCCGCCCCGGAGGACAGCGCGGTGTGCTTTCCGCACCCGCCGCACGCTCCGCAGGAGGAGCAGCTGCCGCCGCAGGAGCTCTTTCCGGCTTTTTTGTCGCGGATCATGCCGCGGATCACCAGAGCGATGAGTCCGCCAAGAACGGCGACAAGAACGATATTGATGAGATTTGCGCCAAGCCATGTCAGCATGTGATCACTTCCTTAGTGAAAGGGGGGGCAGGACGCCGGAAACCGAGGGCTGCGGCCCCGGTGCCCTGCCCGGTGGAAAGGAGAGAAATACAGATCACTTAACGGTAAGCATCTGTGCTTCTTTATAGGGTTTGAACAGCTGCCAGATGATCAGGGCCAGCATGGCAACTGCCAGGATCAGTCCCGCGACGTTCATACCGCCGGCGAACAGGCGGCCGACCTGCCATACGATAAAGGCTGTCACCCAGGCAAAGCAACACTGGTACCCGATGGCGAACCAGGTCCACTTGCGGCTGTTCATCTCGCGCTTGATGGCGCCGATGGCCGCGAAGCAGGGAGCGCACAGCAGGTTGAAGATCATAAAGGTGAAGGCGGCGAGTCTGCCGTGTCCGCCGGAGAAGGCGTTGAAGTCCTCGGCCACGCGGCCCCAGATCTGGTCACCGTTTTCCTCCAGCTCTTCCGCGCCATCCTGATCGTCGTAGGCGTACATGATGCCGAAGTTGGCCACGACTTCCTCCTTGGCCACAAGGCCGGTGACCGTCGCGGCGGTGGGCTTCCAGTCGCCGAAGCCCAGGGGCTTGAAGACGACAGACACAGGCTGCGCGACGCGGGCCAGGATGGAGTCGTCCATGGGCTCCACCTCGTCCTCCGGGATACCCATGCGGTCGGCGACGACGGCCACATACTCGTCGGTTACGACCGTGTCGTCCCCATACAGGTCGTCCACCATGCCGAATTTTCCGTTAACGGAACCGAAGCTGGTAAGGAACCAGATCACGATGGAGGAGATCACAATGACCGTGCCGGCACGCTTGATAAAGCTCCAGCCGCGCTCCCACGTGCCGCGCAGCACGTTGCTCCAGGCGGGCAGGTGGTAGGCGGGCAGCTCCATAACGAAGGGAGCGGGGTCTCCGGCGAACATTTTGGTTTTCTTCAGCATGATGCCGGAGATCACGATGGCCGCGATGCCGATGAAGTAGGCGGAGGTGGCGATCCAGGTGCTTCCGCCGAAGAGAGCGCCGGCGATCAGGCCGATGATGGGCATCTTCGCCCCGCAGGGGATAAAGGTGGTCGTAATGACCGTCATGCGGCGGTCACGCTCGTTTTCAATGGTTCTTGAGGCCATGACGCCGGGGATGCCGCAGCCGGTACCGACCAGCATGGGGATGAAGCTCTTGCCGCTCAGTCCGAAACGGCGGAAGATCCTGTCCATGATGAAGGCGATACGGGCCATGTAGCCGCAGTCCTCCAGCAGGCAGAGCATCAGGAACAGGACGAGCATCTGAGGAACGAAGCCCAGCACCGCGCCGACGCCCGCGAGAATACCGTCGGAGATCAGTCCGACCAGCCAGGGCGCCGCGCCCCAGGCCTCGAGAATGGCGCGGGAACCGTCGGTGAGCCAGGCTCCGCCGAGCACGTCGTTGGTCCAGTCGGTCAGGAAGGTGCCGATGGCGATGCCTCCGTCCGCAATGGAGCTGCCCATGGACAGAGCGTACACCAGGAACATGACCGCGGCGAAGATCGGAAGGGCGAGAATACGGTTGGTGACGATCTTATCGATTTTATCGGAGACAGAGAGCTGTCCTTTTCCTTTCTTTTTATAAATGCCCTTGAGCGTCTGGCCGATATACACATAGCGCTCGTTGGTGATGATGCTTTCGGCGTCGTCGTCCAGCTCCTTCTCGGCGGCGGCGATGTCCTGCTCAATATGGGCTCTGACATCGGCCGGGAGGTTCAGGCTCTCCAGCACTTTTTCATCACGCTCGAAGACCTTGATGGCGTACCAGCGCTGCTGTTCCTCCGGCAGCTTGTGGACGGTGACCTCTTCGATATGGGCGAGCGCGTGCTCTACCGGACCGGAGAAACGGTGCTGAGGGAGGGTCTTGCCGCTTTTCGCGGCTTCGATGGCGGCCAGAGCCGCTTCCTTTACGCCGTCTCCCTTGAGGGCGGAGATCTCCACGATTTTGCAGCCGAGCTGACGGCTCAGTTCCTTCACGTTGATGCTGTCGCCGGCTTTTCTGACCAGGTCCATCATGTTCAGAGCGATGACTACGGGGATGCCAAGCTCGGTGAGCTGAGTGGTCAGATACAGGTTGCGCTCCAGGTTCGTGGCGTCCACGATATTCAGAATGGCGTCAGGCTTTTCCTCTATAAGGTAATTCCGTGCCACGACCTCCTCCAGCGTGTACGGGGAGAGGGAGTAGATACCGGGCAGGTCGGTAAGGATGACCTCCTTGTCGACGATCAGACGGCCTTCCTTTTTCTCTACGGTCACGCCGGGCCAGTTGCCGACAAACTGGTTGGAGCCGGTCAGCTTGTTGAACAGGGTGGTCTTGCCGCTGTTCGGGTTGCCCGCAAGGGCAATGCGGATCTGTTTATCCATAGTGCTTCTCCTTTACTCTACCTCGATCATTTCCGCGTCCGCCTTGCGCAGACTGAGCTCGTAGTCACGGACATTGACTTCAACGGGGTCGCCCAGGGGGGCGAGCTTGCGGACAAAGATCTCCACTCCTCTGGTGATGCCCATGTCCATGATGCGGCGCTTTACGGCGCCCTCGCCGTGGAGCTTGACGACCCTGACAGTCTCGCCGACTTTTGCGTCTCTGAGTGTTTTCATCCTCATCTCTCCTTTATTGTCTTTTTCTTAAACCATGATTTTGGAAGCCATCTCTTTGCTGATGGCCACGCGGGATTCCCGGATCTTAACGATCAGGTTCCCACCGATGGTGTTCATCACCGTGACGGGACTCCCCGCCGTGAAGCCCATATCCTCGAGGTGCTTTTTCATTTCGGGGCTTCCTCCGACGCGCATGATGACGTTCTCCTCACCCGCGTCCGCCATAACCAGCGGCATCATCGTATTTCCTCCTCTCTTGAGCGGCAGCCTCAATGTTAAATTCGTTTAACCGGGGGCTCACAAAAAAGTTAGGACCTTCTAACCAAGGCGTAGTTTAACACTTTTAATATTAGTTGTCAATGTCTAACTTACGTTTGAAATCAAACCTTGCTTTTTCCCTCCGTGCATGTTATCCTTACAAAGGTGATGATTATGACAATACATAAATCAGCGGAAGATTA
>JAEEGN010000017.1 GCA_016280345.1 Selenomonadaceae bacterium
CAGCCGGCCATAGCCATCGAACACCGGATCGTTGATAACGTCCCGGATTTTTGTTTGCAGCGTGTATTTTCCCCCGCCGTCTCCCATCGCCGGTCACCCCCTTTCTCTCCGCCGCCGTGCAGTTACATCACATTCTTCCCTTATATTATTTTCTCCTCCGCCGCGGAAAATCCTGCCCGCTTTCCCTCCGTCACTGTTTTTCCAGCGGAATCTTCCGCCGGGCCGCCTTTTCCCCTTGCCCTTCCCGGCTTTTCCGTGCTACAATAGGGGCAACAGGCAGGCGCGAAAGGAGATGACGGCGATGAACGAACTGCAGACAGCGGAAACCGTGGGGACTACGTTGACGCCCCTGGACACGGCGGAGATCACCCCCGACTACTTCGCCGCCCATTACGCCGAGTTCCTGCCCCGCTACATCTCCCACGGGCGCCCCACGGCGGACACGCTGCGGGCCTACCGGAGCTCCATCGACATCTTCCTCGCCTGGTGCCGCGAGAACCAGCGCCACCCGCTGGCCATTCACGACTACCAGATGCGGATTTACGTGGAAAGCCTCTATAACAAAGGCTACAAAAACACCTACATGGCGCGCCAGGTAGTGGCCATCCGCACCTTCTTCACCATCGCCAAACGTCTCGGTCTCATCAAAGAGAACCCCTGCGAGTACATCCACACCGGCTACACCTACGTGGAGGACGAGCAGTTTCACTACTACACCCTGGACCAGATCAAAGAAATGCTCCGGGTCTATGACGCCGAGCCGGACCCCTTCCTCTGCTGCCGCAACAAGCTGATCCTCTACCTGATGGCGGTGGAGGGCCTGCGCAACATCGAGGTCCACCGGCTCAACGACGAGGACATCAACTGGGAACTTCAGACCATCTTCATCCGGGGCAAGGGCCACGGCGGCATCATCTACCCCAGCGCCACGACTTTCGCGCTGCTGGAGGAATACCTGCGCTGCCGGCCGCCAGTGAAGAAGGAAGGCACCTTCACGCCGACGATCCTCTCCAATTCCCACAAGAACCAGTGGGGTCGCATCTCGCGGAACGGCCTGCGCTTCGTGATGAACGACCTGCTGCGGGCGGCGAATTTCAAGCATGAGGGCCTGAGCTGCCACATTTTCCGCCACAGCTGCGGCACCAACCTCTACCAGAAGACGAAGGACCTCCGCGTAGTGCAGGAAACGCTGCGCCAGCGCGACCCCAAGACGACAGCCCGCTACGCCCACGTCCACGAGCGCCTCTCCCACCGCTACACCCAGCTTCTCGACCCGGAGGGCGAATGAGTTCCTTCCTATTAAAATGCGTCGTTTCCGGCAGCGCCCCGGACGCCGGTTCCGCCGGTCCGATAGGCGGTAGCGCGGCCGTCCGTTTTCCGTACTCTCTGCCCGGATCCGAAAAGCGTCCGGCAAACGCTTTCCGAATCTGCGGATAAAAATATTTGACAGGGAGCAAAATAAAGCTTTTTCAGCAAGGGGGAAAGACGATGAAGCAAATCACTCTGGGCCGCACCGGTATCACCGTACCGCAGAACGCCTTTGGCGCCCTGCCCATCCAGCGCGTGCTGCTGCCGGAGGCGGTAAAAATCCTGCGGGCCGCTTACGACGGCGGCATCCGCTACTTCGACACCGCCCGCGCTTACAGCGACAGCGAAGAAAAACTCGGCGCCGCCTTCGACGGGATGCGGGACAAGATTTTCCTCGCCACCAAGACCCACGCCCTGACGCCGGAGGACTTTCGGAAAGACCTCGAAACCTCGCTCAGGAACCTCCGCACCGATTACCTCGACCTCTACCAGTTCCACTGCGTCAACCAGTGCTACGCCCCCGGCGACGGCACCGGAATGTACGAGTGCATGCTGGAAGCGAAGAAGCAGGGCAAGATCCGCCATATCGGCGTCACGGCGCACAAAATCCAGGTCGCTTACGACTGCGTGGACTCCGGCCTCTACGAGACGATGCAGTTCCCCTTCAGCTACCTTTCTTCGGATAAGGAAAAGCTGTTGGTGGAGAAATGCCGCGCCGCCAACATGGGCTTCATCGCCATGAAGGGGCTGGCCGGCGGCCTCATCACCAACTCCCGCGCCGCCATGGCCTTCATGGCGGGCTATGACAACGTGCTGCCCATCTGGGGCATCCAGCGGGAGAAGGAACTGGCCGAGTGGCTCTCCTATATGGACGACACCCCGTCCATGACGCCAGACATCGCCGCCTTCATCGAACGCGAACAGGCCGAACTCTCCGGCGAATTCTGCCGCGGCTGCGGCTACTGTATGCCCTGCCCCGCCGGCATCATGATCAACCAGTGCGCCCGCATGTCCCTGATGCTGCGCCGCGCCCCCTCGAAAGCCTGGCTCACCCCGGAAATGCAGGCCGAAATGAAAAAAATCGAGGGATGCCTGAACTGCCGCCAGTGCGCCGCGAAATGTCCCTACGAACTCGACACCCCGGCCCTCCTGAAAAAGAACTACGCCGACTACCAGCGCGTCCTGGCCGGCGAAGTCAAAGTATAGCGGGCAACGCCGAAAAGTGACATACCCCGATCAAACCCCGAATCACAAACAAAAGACTGCCGCCCCGGTTGCGTTGCCAACCGCGCGGCAGTCTTTTTGTTCCGCCGAAATTTACACCCTGTATATTTCCCCCTTGTTCCGGATACTTCGCGTTATCCTTGCGAACGCCGCGCCAGCACGAAGTGGCCATTCACATTCCGCGCCGCGGCCGCTGGTCAACGCATCAGGGTTCGCTGGGCGTCGCCGCATCCATCTTTGACGGGGAACTGCCGATTTTCTCCTCCAAAAAGCGCCTGAGGTCTTCCGCGTTGCTGTGCATCAGTTTACACGAGAGCTTCTGGAAGGCCTGAACCTGATAGAAATTCAGGCTGCCAAGAAAGAACGCGTCATAAACGCACTGAAGGAATGCCTTTTTGTCAATCGGCCTTATCGACGCCCCATCACCAAAAGAATCGGCGTAACAATCTTGCAGCAGTTCATAGTCATCGGCCG
>JAEEGN010000128.1 GCA_016280345.1 Selenomonadaceae bacterium
CACGCGAACCAGAGAATGAAAACGCCGAGCGCCGCCAGCGTCAGGCTGTGGCCGGGAATCGCGTTCACCGTGCCGTCGGGGGCGTACTTGCCGAGGCGTGCCCCCAGGAACTTCGCGCCGATCAGGGCGCAGACGCCGCCCACCATGTGGACCGCCGTGGAACCGGCGAAATCATGGAATCCCATCTCCGCCAGCCAGCCGCCGCCCCAGATCCAATGCCCCGATACCGGGTAGATCAGAAGGCTGATGGCCAGACTGTAAACGCAGTAGGCGGAGAACTTCGTACGCTCCGCCATGGCGCCGGAGACGATCGTCGCCGACGTGGCGCAGAAAACCGTCTGGAAAATGATATAGGCCATCTTCGGATAGCCGGCGTCCGCGCCGACGTCCCAGCCCGCAATGAAAAAGTCCGGCGTCCCGATGAAGCCGCCCACGTCCGCGCCAAACATCAGTCCGAAGCCGATCACCCAGAAGGCGATGGTGCCGAGACAGAGATCCATCACATTCTTCATCACGATATTGCCGGCGTTCTTCGCCCGGGTCAGCCCCGTCTCCACCATAGCGAAGCCCGGCTGCATGAAGAACACCAGCGCCGCCCCCAGCAGCACCCAGATCGTATCCGCCGCCGCGTACCGCGCCGGGGCGCTTTCCGCCGCCAGCGCGACCGCCGGCAGCCCCCAGGCAAGCGCGCCGGTCAGCGACGCCAATGCCGTATAACGAAACATCCCTTTCATCGTCCCTCACCTTTCCTTCCATCTTCCCCGCCCGGCGCGACCGGTTCGCGCCGACGGCAGTCCATCAGGGCGAAAACGAAAAGCGCCCGGCGGAAGTTTCCTTCCCGCCGGACGCCTGTGTCCGTTTGCCCTGTGAAATTCCCGCCGCCCGGGCGACGGAAATTGTATGGGCGTATTGTAGCGCGATTTTTCCCCCTTGTCAAGAGGCGGCGCATGTATACATGGTTTTCGCCCCAACATTCCTCGTCCAAATATTTTACATAATTATTTCCCCAACCTGTCCTTTTTTCCCTCGCTGAATCGTATGATAGGATAAGAAGCAGAAACGAGCAACGTTTCCCGGGGGGATGCCGGACAAATCGCCATGAGAAACATCGGCCGGCAGATTTATACGTCCGATTGGAATGTGCGACAGTGGGCGCGCCGGGGCGACGCGAAGCCAGTCCTTCAGGGCGACGCGACAGAAAGCAAACGTGACAAAGGAGGAAACGATCATGGCCAGCAACAAACTCGATGAACTCAGAAAGAACGCGACCGACCATATGCTCGACGCGAAGGAGCTGGACGCCGTCGCGGGCGGGAACGCGGTTGAGAGCAGCTACGACAGCCGGTTCCTGAACGTGCTGCTCCGGGGCCATCCGGCGCAGTGTGACCGCTGGGGCGAGTACAAATTCAAGGTGTCCACCGATAACCACTCCCGGTATGAGCAACTGAGAACCGCGTGGAAGGCCTGTGGCATCCGGTTGGATTTCGTTAGCAACAAAAAATACAACAGATATTCTTCCATAGCTACCGGGGAAGAGGTTACCCGGGATGAGGCCTGGGAAATCGCCATGAAAAACATCGGCCGGCATCTCAACCCTTCCGATTGGGATTGGTAATGACACAATCGCGCCGGGAGCCGGAGTTCCCAACACATACCATCTCGACGGGAAGGAGATTTCCCGTGAGGAAGCCTGCGAGCACGTAACAAACCACTACAGCGAATTGCGAAAACATATATCCGATGCCTTGCAGATGGCTCCCAAACAGTGAACGGAAAGATCCTGATGGATGCGTCGAAACTGGACAAACTGCGTCAGGCGCACGCGGACAATCTGCTGACCGCGAACGAACTGGATCAGGCGGCAGGAGGGGGTCGGAGAGAAACCGCACATGACTCGAAATTTTTGAACCAACTGATGGCGGGGATGCCCGGGCGGCCTCCGATCCAGGATGAGTACGAAGTGAAAGACGACCAGGGTGCTGCGGTGAAGGCAGCCTGGGGGCAGCTCGGCATTCGATTCGAGTATCGCGGATATACTACGCCTAACAATTATTTCCTTGACGGCAAAAAGATCTCGCGGGCAGAGGCGATGAACTATGCCCAGAAACGCTTGGGCAAGTACATCTCCGACAGCGGCGTGCGTTGAAAGAAGACGCCGGACAGCAGCCGGCGATAAGGTTTCGTTTCCGCCGATAGGGATAGACAAGGGGCTGTCGCGTGAAAACTTCATGGGCAGCCCCTCTTTTCTGTTCCGTCAGATAGTTCCCAAACGATATTCATACCTGACGGAAAAAGGAAGGCGCGGGATTGAAGTCATCGCCGCCCCGAAAGCCGGTAATTCACCCCGGGCAACAGCCATGCCGCAATAAAACTCCCCTCATGGCAGCAGTTTTGTTTTTCACTGTCGTCATAAGGGGAGCGTTTTAATGTCCGGTAGGGATTTTTTGACAGCCATCCATCACAGGCACAGGAGCGCGGAAATCGCCCGCCTTTCGCAGGTGTCACTCAGGCGGCGCTTTCACGCCCGCGGGGTGATGGCGACGGTTCGGACCGGGAGGCCGGCGGCGCCGTCGATGGGGGGCCAGGCGGCAAAGAGCAGGGCGCCGGCCGGGGCGACTTTATCGAGGTTCGCCAGTACCTCGATCTCAGTTCCCCGGCGATTTCACCCTTCAGCGCCTTCTCCATCTGTTCTTTCGAGCGCTCGTTCACATTGATTTTTGCTGTGATACCCGCCTCAGCTGCATACAGTGTTTTTCCGGGCAGAGCACTCTCCCTGCGCTGTCAGGCTGAAGCGGTCGGGCAGAGTTGGGGGCAGTCATCTTTCAATTTGCATGTACGATCAGCGCAATGCGTATAGCAATCCCCGCCCGCCGCTTTTTTCAGCGTCTCGTCGTCAAGCGCAATGTCGGCGAACTCCGCGAGATACGCCTCCGCTTCCTCCACGGTGAGCTCGTAGCCTTCATCTTTCGCCAGCTTCATCAGGTCCTCGGCGGTCTTGCAGGCCATCGCCTTCTCGATTGACTCCCACGTGAGTTCGTTCTTGTTGATGTTTGCCATTTTGATAATACCTTCCTTTCTTTTATTGCGTATTCGGCAGACAGCCTCGTGCCGGGCGCTGACAAAAGCACCTCCCTCTTGTGTATTTTTCACATATATACAACCGGGAAAAACACCCCTGGAAATCACCGGCAAGACAAGGTCTCCTGATTTGACAGGATACTTCCTGCTCACAAAAACGGGGCTTCACAAGTTCAAATCATCTTCCCGTGACAGACCCTTTTCCCATCCTGCATTGTTAGTTGCTGTTTCCGATCGCCGTCGCTTCTTTTCCGTACGTCCGGTACATCTCGATGGGCTCGGGGTTGTCCTTCAGGCTCCAGATGCCGCAGGGACAGACGCCGGCGCAGAGGCCGCAGCCGATGCACTTCTCCGGATCAGAGACGTATTCCCAGCCGCCGTCGTCGAGCTCGACGCGGGTGATCGCCTTTTCCGGGCAGGAATTGACGCACATGCGGCAATCGCGGCAAGTGCCGCAGGAAACGCAGCGCGTGTGCTCCTCCCCCGCGTCCGGCAGGTCACAGTGGTGGCATTTCTCGAAGTAGGCCTTCGACAGCCGCTCGGCGGGAATCCGCTCCCGGGTGAAGACGGGCGTGATCTTCTCGCCGCGCAGATACTGGTCGATCGCGATGGCGGTGCGCCGCGCGTCGCCGATGGCGTCACTGAGGCGTCCCCGCTTTATCACGTCGCCTGCCGCGAAGACGCCGGGCAGGATCATCTTTTCCAGCGACGGCACGAGCCAGTCGCCCCGGAATTTCCGGATGGCCGGATCGTCAGGCAGGTAGTCGAGAATCGGCGCCTCGCCGATGGAGACGATGACCTGGTCCGCCGCGATGAAGCGCCCGTCGTCGGAATAGACGCCCTCCGTCGCGATCTTCTTCGTCACGAAGGGCCAGACGATCTTGCCGCCGAGGGCTTCGAGGCGGTCGATTTCCTTCTGGAACGCAGCCGGCTTCACCACGTCCACGACGACGACCTTCTCCGCCCCCTGCTCGTAGGCGCTGGTGGCCACGTCCATGCCGGAGTTGCCGCCGCCGATGACGAGGACGGTTTTGCCCGTGACCGGCTTCTCGCCGCGATTGATGGCTTTCAGGTAATCGAGCCCCATGGTCAGAAGCTCCGTTCCCTCCCAGGGGAAGAACCGCGGCTTGTGACCGCCCGTCGCCACCAGCACGGCATCGTTTTTCGCCCGGAGCTCGTCAAACATCGCGCGATCCACACGGCAGGAGGGGACGAATTTGACGCCGATGCCCTCGATGCGCTTCAGTTCCAGCTCGAGCAGCTGGTGCGGCATACGGGCATGCGGGATGACCTGGGCGAGCTTGCCGCCGATTTCCGCCGCGTCGTCATAGACGGTAACCGTATGGCCGCGCCGCGCCAGCTGCCAGGCGGCGGAAAGCCCCGCCACGCCGCCGCCGATGACGGCGACGGTTTTGCCCGTATGTTCCTGCGGCGGATCGACGTTCGTATAGGCGGACTTGAATCCCAGGGCGCCGATTTGGATGGCCTCGTCGATGGAACCGCGGGTGCACCCC
>JAEEGN010000129.1 GCA_016280345.1 Selenomonadaceae bacterium
GGACGTGAAGGTGACTATCTTCACCTCGGAGCATTTTGATCGAAAGCATACTCCCCACCACAAGATTTCAGATGCCGACCTCAAGACCTTCAACGCCCAGTATCCGAAACTTGCCGTCCGCTACAACGAATCGTTTCACGACCGCTTCATCATCATCGACGACAGGGAACTCTACCTCGTCGGCGCATCCCTGAAAGACCTAGGTCGCAAGTGCTTCGCCTTCACGAAGCTTGACGCGGGCGAAATCCGTCGCATCAAGAAGGAGGCGTTTGCGACGGTAAAGAAAGGCGGCGGCAAGTGAATTCCGCAGAGTTCAAGTTGAATCCTTCTGAGGAATCGAAAAGTTGCATAGATGCTGACTTGGTTGTAAATGAAACCAAGTCTGCGGTTGCAGAGCTTTTGAAAAAACGTTTATTGCCACGAACGACGCATGCGTTGTATGTTGATAGCGCTACAAACGCGCGATTGCATCTGCCATCTATTATTGAGGCATTATGGAACGATAGAACCATTACAAGCGTTGGCGATGGATCTTGGGGTATAGGCCCGGGATGTGCACAGGAAAAGACGCCTCTGCAAAAGTCTATGCTCATTGGTCCTGTATGGGAGCCTATGTTTGCAGAGATGCTTCGCAAGCACGGATTGCCTATTGAGCAACAGCGACATGAATGTGGGTATTATCTTGATATTGCATTAGCGGAAGGAAAAAACAAACTTGACGTCGAGGTAGATGGCCGGCAGCACCGCGTTCTTCCGTCTCAACGGTCAAAAGACATCTTGCGCGACTATAGGCTTAAGGTTGACGGATGGTTTGTTCTTCGTATTGCTGTGACAGATATTATGTCAAACCCATTAAGCTGTTGTGAAAAGGTGATTGCTACCTGGAATAACATCAAAGAGGGAGGTTCTGTCTAATGAAATGGATGATAATGGCGGCGGTGACGCTGGCTCTCCTGTTCTGCTGCGTCTTTATGATGATCAACAAACAGGAACAGCTGTCTGTGATTACCAGCGAGGTGCAGACCTATATGGGGCAGCGCGACAAACTCCAGAAGGAGGTCGGTGACCTTCAGGGGCATCGTGATCGACGTGCAGCGCTCGACAAGGAGTGGGATGAGTTCAAGACCAAGGAAGGCGAACTCAGGGGCAAGTACGGTGATAAGCTCGCGCTCGAGAGCGAATGCGCCAAACTGACGGAAAGACACGATGGACTTGCCACGCGCATCAAGGCAATGGAGGGGCAGGTCGCCTCGCTCCAAGGTCGAGTCACCGAACTTGTGAACCAGACGAACATCCTTGGAAAGACGATGGATAGCATGCTCGGTGAACGCGATACGATTCTCGAGGAGACAGAACGCTTTAAAAAAGAACGCGACACGTTCTACGACCTGCGCCGAAAGGAGGAAAAGCGATACACCGAGCAGAAGGCGGTTGCCGATCAAGAGGCTAAGCGCGCCAATATGGAGAAAGATCGCGCAAACCAAGCGAAGCGACTTGCTGATGATGCCGTAAGGCGCAAAGAAGATGCGGAGCAAGCGGCAGATGCCGCCGAGACGGCCCAGAAGAAAAGAGTTGCCGATTTGCGCGCGGAGACCGACAAGGAGGTCGCCGCACAAGAGAAGCGAAGGGCGGATGCCAGTACGGCCGCAGCTAATGCGATTGCGAAAGCCGAGGCGGAAGAGACGAAGCTGAAGACCTTTGCCTCAGAGGTCGCAAAACTCGAAGCGAGGCGAGCCGAACTCAATGGCATCGAGAAGCAGCTTACCGAAACCAAGGCAGCATTGGCTAACGAGCAGGAAAAGCTCGGCCAGACGAGCGCAAAGGTGACGGCACAGCAGATCGCGGCGCAGATAGATGATGTACGAGAGGATGTATCGCGGAGATTAGGCGTATTTGGGGCCAAGCTCGAAGAATTTGAGAAGAAGCAGAATGCAGAAGCAAAGCAAGGAGGTCTGGAATGATGTTTACCGCAAAAGACATTGAGTCGTTGGTTGTTGGCAAGGAACTTCTCCTTGTCCTTGTCGGCCTGTGCGTCGTATTTGTTTCATGTTTCGTGATGGGGATTGTCTCCATCTGGAGGTCGCGCAAGATCGTCAAGACAAAAGATGACTACGACGACTTGATGCGCAAGATGTCCAGCCTCTCTTCACAGCGCGATGCATTGGTAGCTGAAATTCAAACACATGGTACAGAACGCGAGGAATATGCGCGAGCTACCAAGTTTCTTGAAATGCAACCGCATCTCGTCGCCGAAGTTGAGAAACTCGAAAAAGCCATTGCGGACAAGGAATTGACGTTGCAGAAAATCTATGAACAGTTGCAGGACGCAGAGAAAAAGAATGAAGAGTTGAAGAAGATATCAAGTGAAATCATGGAAATGGAAAGGGACAAGGCAATCCTCGATAGCGAGAGAAAAGAGGCGGAACGAGTCCGCGACGATATGCGAAAAAAAGTGGATGACGAGGGTAAGAAGGTTGATGCACTCAGAAAAGAGGGGAAAGATCTATCAGAAAAGAACAAGGCGCTGGAAGGAGAGATTGCAAAGAGTCAAAAGGCGAAGGAGGACCTTGAGCGCTCAGTTAAGCAGCTAATCCAGCAGCAAGAGGACGCAAGGACATGGTTGGATGAGAACAAAGACAAATTGAAGAATCGTGATGACCTTGTTCGCCAGATTGCCAATGCGAAGGATGAGCTTAAGCGCCTTGACGAGAAGATAAAAGATGGCACCAAGGCGGTCGCAGACACGATGGACCGCATTGACAAGGGGCTTGACCGTCTCAACAAGATGAACCTTTCCGGGGTGCAGACATTGCGTCAGAATGCGTTTGCCAGCCTGAAGGAAGGTGTGTTCAGTGTTTCCGAGCGGACGGCACCGGTAAACGAGGACGAACTTAACGCTCTTGCAACGGTGGCAGATCACATGGAGAGATCGAATTTCGTCGTGCCGGAGCGTCTCCTCTTTGCGTTCCACACGTCACTCAAGACGTCCGACATGTCGAGCCTTACCGTCATGGCTGGCGTAAGTGGCACGGGCAAGAGCGCAATTCCAAAGCTCTACTCGGAGGCAATGGGCATTCACTTCCAGCCGTTGGCGGTGGAGCCTCGCTGGGACAGCCCGAAGGACCTGCTCGGATTCTTCAACTACGTCACGAACCGCTATGAGCCGACGACGCTCGCCCGTGCGCTCTTCCAATTCCAGGGGCTGTATGGCAAGGATTTCACGCCGGACGCGGACATGCAGGACTACATGCTCATGCCGATGCTCGACGAAATGAACCTCGCCCGCATCGAATACTACTTCAGTGAATTCCTGAGCAAGCTTGAAATGCGCCGCCTCGTGGCGCCGCTTACACAGAAGAACCTCGGTGTTGTCGCGCTCGAGATATTCCAAGGTTTCAGCGCTAGGGGCGAGGACGGCAAAATGGTAGAGGAGTCCCCGATACGCCTCTTTGCCAATCAGAATACGTTGTTCGTCGGTACGATGAACGAGGATGAAACGACGCAGTCCCTCTCAGACAAGGTCATCGATCGTGCGAACGTCCTCTACTTTGGGCGTCCCGACCGGTTGCAGGCAAAGGCAGGCGGGGCGGGACACACTCTGCCGTTCACGCCCATCAAAAAGGCGACATGGGATTCATGGCGGAAAAACGCGAACGAGGGCGAGCTGAAGTTTGCAAGCGACATCCTCGCCGCGCTCAACCGCACCCTCGCTGATTTTAACCGTCCGTTCGCGCACCGCACCTATCAGGCGATGCTCGCCTATATCGCCAACTACCCAGTCAAATCCGGCGAGGATAAGGACGACGTCATCAAGCGGGCGCTTGCCGACCAGATCGGAATGCGCATCATGCCGAAGCTCTACGGCGTGGATCTCATGCAGCATCGTGACACATTCGAGAATGTAGAAAAGATATTACGTATTGAGGTGAAAGATCATTTGCTTCTTCAGGCGTTTACCAATGCGTCAGACCGAGACCGGAACAAGAGCGGTTTCTTCCACTGGACAGGATTCGACTGGAACGGCTGATGACCAAGGTCTTCCATTATCCGTGGCGAGCCGCAGTCAAACCGGCCCATTGGCGACTACCGTCGCCTTCAGGGGATGTCGTATCACCGGAGGTCGGCGCGTTCGTCGATCACGGAAATGGAAACTTCGAGGAGATTCCCGGCCCCACGATCCGCGAGGGGACAGGGCAGAACCGCGTGCTGACGAAAGACAGCGATCAGTTCTTCTACTCTTCGGAGTATTCGCACCAGTTCCAGAAGGAGACAACCGATTCGTTTGTCCGGCGTTGCCATTTCGCGTTGACCGACGCGTTCATCTGGCTCAGCGGATACCTTTACCGTTATCGCGAGGATTCTGGTTCGCCGCTTGCGGAACGGAAGTTGTCCGACGCGTGTGCCGCATTCAGGGGCTATCTCGGTAGCCAAAAAGACTTTGCGCCGGAGTCGCTCATCGTCGAGATCGCCCGCAACGCCCCCGGTGCGGTTGCCTCAATTGTTGCCGGGCCGAGAATGGTGCTTACGCGGGAACATACCGAGGTCCCGCTCGACAAGATCCAGGAAATGGATGTTTCCTCGCTCGTTGATCTGGCGCGTCGTCCGGGACGGACAGTGGCGATGAAAGCGGGACCGAAGCAGCGTCTTACGGCGCTGACACGGCGGGAGACGGCAGACACGATTGAGAACCGGGTGGTGTTGGACTTCATCTTCCGCTCGGCGCGTTCGGCTCGGCAGTATGTCGATGAAATGTGTGCGCGCTGTCCACGCCGAGAAGCCTGCCTGCTCCATGATCCCGTCGTGGAGAAGGACTGCCCCAGCGAGCGCGTGAAGCTCGTCGCCGGATATTCGAGGCATTGTGCAGCTTGGATCAGAAGCGGGGCGTTCGCCGAGGTCACGCGCCTCAAGGAACCGCGAACGCGCCCCAACTACGTGCTGCAACAGAACATCCGGTACGTCAAGGTATGGAAGTACTACCTCAAGCTGTTGCGCCTTGAGGATGTTGAGGAGGACGTGTGGCGCTGGCGGCGGGCGGCGTGGTCGGACATGGCAAAGATGCTCTTCATGATGGTGTGGGAGGAGAGGCTCAAGCCCCACGCGAAACTCCAAACATCGCGCCGTCCGTTCATGATCCGGTCTGCCAACCGAAATGGACGATGGTTTGTTCCCACGCCGTTCGAGGACTCGCTTGTTTTCGATGAGCGGGGGCGGTATAAGACGCTCTACATCCTTTCGGCGGATGACGCCGCCGGCCTGACTGGCAAAAAGGATCTTCTCGCGAAGAATGCCGACTTCTTCATTGTTGTTGCGGCTGACGGAGAGTTCACCATCCGGCCCGTGTGGGCGTTCTGCGAGGATGCTAAGACGCAAAGCGACCTTGACGCGAACAGTCTGGCGCGAGAGGCGTCGGCAGAGATAAACGCTGCGGGGATGCGAGGACTTGCGTTATTCCCCTCTGACGAGAAGGAACCAATTGTAAAATGGACTGGCGAGGCTTGCGTAGAAGGGCTTAACCTATTCTCTGCGGATACGAACTCGGTCTTCGACCAGCTTGAGAACTATTTGAAAGGAGTCCTGTCATGAGTACTTACATAGGCTTAGACATGGCTCCATCCGCAATGCGGTGGATTGTCCGTGACGGCGCGGGCGGTGGCGGAGAGGCTGGTGGACCGATCTACGGCATTCGCGGCTGTCCGAAACATCCCGACTACGATTCGGCGGTTTCGTGGTCTGACGCGATGGCGTTCCGGCAGGGCGAGTTCGAGGCCAAGTTCGGGAGCGGCATCGAGAAGACAGTTCGCTATGAACTTCCCGAGGGGCATGCTGCCGAATGGCTCAGGTCGTTCTTCCAGAGCGCGGAGGGACATCCGGCGGTTGACGTCAACGGCACGATTGCTGTGGCCGTTCCGGATCATGCGTCGCCGGAGGATCGCGATGATGTCCTTGCAGGTCTTTCCGCGACGAAGTACGCGAATGTGTCGCTCATCTGGCGGCCTGTCGCGGCCCTGCTGGGCTGGATGGACTATCAGAAGAACAAGCAAGGTGTAGATCTCTCGATTCTGCTGAATCGGCGGATTTTTGTTCTTGATCTTGACGCCGGCCGTCCAGAGCTGACGGAACTTGCCTGCGTCCGCCATCGCAAGAATCGGGATTGGATCGTCCCCAGCCGTAGGCGGCCATCATCGGACACATTGTCCACGGACGGGACTTTCGCGAGGGAATGCTATCAGGCAATGCTTGCCGACGTGCCGGAATGGGAACAGCTCGTCGGCGGTCAGTTCTACGCTGATCTCCAGCATGCCATCGAAGCCGGTGATAACGGATTTGAGGCATGGGTACGCAGACGGGGCGCGTGGCAACCTAAAAGGGTCAAATTCTCGCATGCATTGCCAAACGACATTCTCGATACAATCAAACCCATTCTCGCCAGAATGAGGGAGGACTTGAACAACGCAGACATTCTGCTCATCAACGGTTGGGTCGTGCGACGGTACGGTGAGCAGATACTTGCGCAGTTCAAGACCAAGTGCGGAAACGTTGCTTCTATTTCCGCCGATTCCGTCGCAAGGGGTGCGGCGCTCTTTGCGGAACGTCTCGCCAAGGGGCTACCGACATACTACGACCGTCTGCCGGAGTACAGTTTCTGGGATGGGTTCAAGTCGGACTGGGTGTTGATGTTTAACGGCGAGCAGGAAGTCGAGCCTGGGCGTGAGTACCGGTATCCTGAAGCCGGCTCGAGACCGTGCAAGCTCAAAATCGAGAAGTATGCCGACAACGTCTCATTCTATGTGCGTGAGCCTACCTCAAAGGAATACGCTCGCAGGATTAAGACCGTCTTTGCCGAATTTCTACGTTCTGATTTGGAACTCAGCCTTTCGGCCGTAGTTGTTCCTGAGAAAGGCTCGGCGAGATTTGTGCTCGCGATGTGCGATGACAAGGCACCGGCGATTTTTGTTTCTGGTACGGCAACGGTACGCGAGATCGTTCTCCGCTGGCGAAGCGATGACAATAAAGCCAACAAAGAAGTCTCTGTTGAGTACATAGAAGAGCATCAGGGATATGTCGAGCCGCAGCCCGTTCTTGGGCGTATCTACGATTCCGAAGACAATCTCCGGATGGTGGAAGAATACGTCAAAACGCCAAGGGGGGCTGCCTTTTACGGGCTATGGGCGGCGTACAACGCCCGGTTCCACCCCGACGCAAGGAATGGGATTGCCGACCGCGTGGGATACAGAGCGACGCCAATTGAGCCAACGCGCGGACTCTTCGGGACAAGATATGTGTTCAACGTCCGGGTGGACAAGGCGACTCGTGCCTTCGCAGAGAAATGTGCCAAGGAAATGCCGTATGTCACGCCTTCACTCTTTGCGGGAACAGGTTCCCTGTTGAAGGACGGAATGCTGCAGCAGAATTACTGCCATTGTGGTGCTCTTGAAGATTACAAGAATCTCATCCGCGCCCGCCTGACGAACGGGGACGAGCCACAGTACAATTTCAGTTTCTACAACGCGGCGGGGTATGTCCTCGGCGAAGATCCGAAGGATGTTGAAATTCTGCTGAACTACATCTGCGCAAAGATACACTTGCAGGCCGAGCGCGGCAAGCTTTGGTGGTCGTTCTTCCGCATGCTTTGCTGGCATCCAGAATGCAAGCTCACGTCGGCGACGAAACCCCTGCTGGAGAAGGCGCTTTCCATACTGTGCAGTCAGGACGCGAACAAGGTCGTGAACGGCGGAAGGTGGACTTTTAACGACATCAAATATCTGTTGCTTGCCATTCTTTACGCGCTCCGCATCCGTGAAAGTGGGGAGGATCTGTCGGCACCACTCAAGCAGCATCTGATCGCCTTGCTTTCGACAGGGTTGCTGTCGAACGTTCCTTTCCCGCAGACGATGGTTCCGAAGGTCAATCCGGCGTCGCGTCTCCCCGGGGACACATTAAGCAAGTATGTGCTGAGATTTGTATTGCGACAGGATACACTCGCCGACCGCGAGTTAGGATCCGCAATGGGAGGTGTGTAATAGGACAATAACGGAAAATATGTTGAACGTCCATGGAAATGGCGGGCCTCAACAGATGACAGGCTGCGGAGGTTTGTACGTAATGACGTTTTGGCAAAGGCGCATAATTCCAATCGTTTTATCGAGGAATGGGGAAGCGGCCTGAGACGTGTGAACGACGTTTTTCGTAACCATGGTGTCAGAAATGTGAAAAACGAGAACGTCGGATTGGCGATCAGGATGAACGTTCACAGGGTTTCCGCGCCGTCAAACGAGGTAGTAATTCCCAAAAAACACCCCCGAAAAACACCTAGATGAGGTAGTAAATGCGGCGCCCCACTATCGCGCTTCTGATATAATCTTCATTGTCCAGCGGGAAGTGTCACGGACACCACAACAAAGGAGAACCGAGAATGAAGTTTCTTGAAGCGTTGAAGCAGCGCAGGTCAGTTTACCAAATCGGGAAGGAGCTTCCCGTGGATGCCGAGGAGATTGTGCGGCTCGTGGAGGAGGCGACGGCGCTCGTGCCGGAC
>JAEEGN010000130.1 GCA_016280345.1 Selenomonadaceae bacterium
ACGCTTTCCACCGAAATGCAGCAGATGGTCAAACAATTCAAACTGAAACAACAGTAAGGAGTGATAAAAATGCTGCCGGAAGCATTGCAGGACAAGATACACGACGCCAGCAAAGAAAGGATGAAAAGCCAAGCGGAAATCCGCGCCCGCTATTCCAAGTCCCTGGAACAATACCGTCAGCTCTCCCAAAGCGAAAACCCTCCCCGCGAACAGCGCATGATGCTGTTTTACGAGGTGAAGCTGTTGGGATGGATTTTAGGAAAACGGGACAAGGACGTAGCGAACGAAATGAATAAGCCGTAAACGAAAGAGCCGCAAGCATTGCGGCTCTTTTGACTGTTTCTATATTTATTATGGTTCTCTGAACGCAAGGCTTTGGCATTGGCTTGTGCGACTATTTATCATTTCATTTTTTTGACGGGGCTTCGCCCCTTCAAACTTCCCCACGAGTGGCTGCGCCCCCTCGACCCCTGCTGTGAAGGGCTCTGCGGAGCCGGAGATTCCGCGACGTGCGATTGTAATAACTTAAGCGATTATTTATCCCGCGCTAAAAGTTATGATACCTTAAACTTTAGCCATGTTACGTAGTTAGGATTACATTTGCATTGCGACAACCCAAACCCGCAAAAATGGGCTAAAGTCAAAGCCATCAAGGGCTTAATCGCGGGATAAACTACCCGATAGATTATTCCAAGCTTTCACCGCGGAATCTTGGGCCCGCAGGCCCTTTCAGGGAGCCACGAGGGGACCGCCCCTCGTGTAGGAGAGGATCCAAAGGGGAGGGCGACGCCCTCCCCTTTGAGTCTTCTACGATGATAAACAGTCGTATAAGCCAATGCAAAAACCTTTCGCAAACCATTCACAAATACAGCAAGAAACTACTCAAAAACGGGATGCTTCGGCTTTTGCCAAAGCATCCCGTTTCTTTACAATGCAGTCCTTCCCCGCTTCCATTGGCTCCATGAAACGCGGAAGCCGTCCTTCCCCGCTTCCTTCGCATACTGGTAAAAGGCCCGGACGATACCGGCGCGCTTTTCCTGCTCTGCCCCGCGCCATCCCTCGCCCGACGGATGCAAAACGTCGGAGCCGCCCAGCGCATATTGCCGCGCGGCAATCGTTTCCAGCGGCAGGCCGGGATTTTTCATGATGTCGTAAAAGACCAAAAAGGTGGTGGTGCGGCCGTGCCCCGCGTGGCAGTGGAAATGCAGCCACGCATTTTCCGGCAGGGCGGCGGCGAACGCCACGAATCTGTCGATGGCCGCGTCGCTCGGCGCAGCCTGATCGGTGGCAGCTATACGAAAATATTGGAAGCCGGCCCGTTCCGCCGCCGTCCGCTCCGTCGCCACGGAATGGACGTCTATGGTCAAAGCCTCCAGATGTTCCTCATCATAACGACCCAGCGGCGTAAAGACGACCCGGGAGCCCAACAACGCCGCCAGTCGTCCCTGCTCGTCCCGCTCGACCTGCTCCGCGGTCCGGCCCCGGTTCGCCCAGTTCCGGTCCTTGTACCAGCTCACGGGATAGGCGTTGTTGACATAGCCGTGGGATTCCTGCCGCAAATCCACGAGGTAAACGGGCGCGCCCGCCCCCGCCGCTTCGCGGAGCCGCGCGTAAAGCGCGGGCAAAGCCATATACGAAGGCTCGCCGCTGGCGGAAGCCCGGAGAGCGTCCAGCCCATCCCGCGCCGGAGCTGTTCCCGCCGCGACAGAAAAACCGTCGGTCATCAGCCGAAAACTCCGGGGCGCCTCCGCCGTATCGGGACCATCCAGCCGCCATCGCCCGTCGGGCATGGTCGCAGCCGCCCCCACGGAAACCTGCACCGTCAACGCCAAAAGCAAAACCGCCAGCAGCCGAAGGGTAAAGAATCGGCTCTTTGTCTTCATCCCATCGTATCCTCCCCGGAAAATGCATCGGGCAGAAGCTCCGACAGCGTCATCTCTTTCACTTCGCCGGCAAGATTCGCAATCAGTATGTGGGGAATCCGGAACTCGGCCACTACCTGACGGCAGGCGCCGCAAGGCGTTGCAGGAGGCGAACTCTCAGTCACCACCGCCAGCGCCAGGATATCCTCTTCCCCGGCGGAAACCGCGTTGTAGATCGCCGTGCGCTCGGCGCAGTTCGTCACGGAATAAGCCGCGTTTTCCACATTGCAGCCGCCGTAGATCTCACCCGACGCCCCCAACACTGCCGCGCCCACCGCGAATTTGGAATAGGGGCAGTACGCAAAATCGCGCACCCGCTTCGCCTCCGCCAGTAATTTCTTGTCTGTTTCCGTCATGTCTTTTCCTCCTTTGATTGCCTATGCGTCAAACCGCACGACGCCGTCTTTGCCCACACGCGCGTAAATCAGGGGGCGCGGCGCAGGCGGCTTGTCCCCGATGGTTACGGCGGAGAGGAACCGCTTTTCGGCTTCGGCGACGGCATCCTCCTTTGAGGTCAGGAGCGCCGCAATCACTTCGCCCCGTTCCACCCCGTCGCCATACTTCTTTTTCAGCAAGATCCCCGCCACCGGGTCTACCGCGTCGCCCAAGTCATCGCGCCCCGCGCCGAGCATGACCGACACACCGCCGATGTATTCCGCGGCCATGCCGACAATATAGCCGTCCCTCGGCGCAAACACTTGATGGACGACAGGCGCCCGCGCGAATCTTGACGGATCGCGGATCACGGAGTCGTCGCCGCCCTGCGTCCGAACCATCGCGCAGAATTTTTCCAGTGCTTTTCCCGAACGCAGCGCTTCTTCTGCCACGCGGCGGCACTCGTCCCGATGGCCGCGCCCCGCGAGATATAAAAGTTCCGCCGAGAGCATGACGCTTTCTTCCCGCACGTCTTCGGGCCCGTTCCCATGAAGCACCTCCGCGGCTTCCGCCACCTCCAGCGCGTTGCCGATGGCGAGACCCAGCGGCTGGTTCATGTCGGTAATCAGCGCTTCGGTTCGCCTGCCTGCCGCTTCGCCGATATTGACCATGGTCTGCGCCAAATTCTCCGCTTCTTCCAGTGTCTTCATGAAAGCGCCGCTGCCCATCTTGACGTCCAAGAGGATTACGTCCGTCCCGGCAGCCAGCTTTTTGCTCATGATGGACGAAGCAATCAGCGGGATGCTGTCCACCGCTGCAATAATGTCGCGAATCGCGTAAATCTTCTTGTCGGCGGGAACCAGTTCCCCTGTCTGCCCCATCAGGGCGAGGCCGTTCTTGCGGACGTCGTCGAAAAACTCTTCCATCGTCAGAGACGTGCGAAAGCCGGGAATCGATTCCAGCTTGTCGATGGTGCCGCCCGTGTGCCCGAGACCGCGCCCGGACATTTTTGCCACGGTAAGCCCCGCCGCCGACGCCAGCGGGCCGACCACCAGCGTCGTCTTGTCGCCCACGCCGCCTGTCGAATGCTTGTCAACCTTGACGCCGGGCAATGACGAGAGATCCATCATATC
>JAEEGN010000131.1 GCA_016280345.1 Selenomonadaceae bacterium
GCCAGTGTCGGCGGCCGCATGAGGCGCGTCAGCGGATGGCGGCCCGCCACCGTCATGTCCCCGATGGTGTCGGAAAGGCGTTGGAAACTCTCCCTGATGTCGGCGGCGTATTCCTCCTCCGACAGCACCGCCGCCTGTTTGCCCGTATCGTCCCGCCGGTTCATGGGCTTGTGCTGGTTCGTGTGGCTGCCGATGGCGTGACCGTCGGCGGCGATGGCCCGCAACAGGTTCGGGTTGTTCGGCATGTTCCAGGTGATAATGAAAAAAATGCCGGGGACACAATGCTTTCGCAGGACATAGAGGATCTGGTTGACGGAGTCGTCGTTGCCCCAATCGTCGAAGGTCAGGAATATCGTGTTGTCGGTGACACTCTTGACGATGCCGGACTTGTCGGCCTTCGCCATCTCTTCGCGGGAAAAGCCGGTCATGCGGTCGCTCTCGTTGACATAGGGTGAGCCGATATAGCGCCGAAAGAATTCCCGTTCAAAGTTCGCGTCGTCCACCACGAAGGGACGATACTCCGGCCGCAACTCCGGCGGCACCCTGCTCTTGTCGATCGGGTACTGCCAGAGGTTTTTTGTATCGGCAAAGACGTCACCGGCGGCCTCCACCCGGTAGGCGGAGTCGTTGGCCGGGTTCGTCTCCGGGCTGTCGTCATAGGCGCGGTAGGCGATGTTGTCGATCTTCGCCCGCTTCACCGCCATCATCATCTCACCGGCGAGAAGCGCATTGGTGTAGAAGTCCGTCCGCAGGTACACCACTTCGCCCCGGTGCAGCGACGTGCTCCACTTGCCGAAGATGTCGGGCATGACCTCGGCGGAGCTGGCGGCGTCCTTGTGCTTTGATTGGACAATGTTGAGTCCCTGGCCGAAGAGGACGCAACCCATGGCCGAGACGGCCTCCTGCAGCGCCTCCGAGTCCGGCCCCGCCACCAGGCGGACGTAATTCGTCTCGACACCGTAGCGTTCCTTCAGGGCGGCGTGAATCCGCTCAATCTGGGCGCAGAAGTCGTAGAAGTCCGCCTTCTCATCGCCCCGAAGCCCGATAGCCAACTCCTGTCCCCGGCCAGCGATGAGGTCGATATGGGCGGCGTTCCGCTGCAACTCACGCTCCGAGACGAAGAAAGTGCCGCGCATCCCGCCCTCATCCAATTTATCGAGGATGTCCCGCAGCGGCGCCTCTTTGGAAAAGCCGCCAAAGGTAAAAACGACGGACTGCCGCAGGGTAGGAATAAAGCGGAGCCGCGGTGCCAGATGGCCGGCGTTGGTCTCGCGCAGGACGGCGTAGTCCTCCGGCGCCGCCAGGGCCAGTCCGGAAAAAAGCAGCCCCAGGAAAAGACTGAGGCTGAGGAGAAATCGCGTTTTCATGGATGGTCGCCGCATGGCAAAGCCTCCTGTCATTTGACCTCGGTGATGCCGACGTTGCCGCCCAGACGCCAGAGGCTTACGCCTTTGATGCCGCGATTGGCGGCGGTGGCGATCCAGGCGTTCAGCGTCTCGCTGTCAGCGTACCAGACTGTGTAGGCTTTCCCCTCCGCCTCATAGTCGAAGGAGAGGACGGCGCTGTCCGCGTCCCGCTTCGCCGTTGCCCGGTACTTATCACGCAGGGCCTCAGCCTCCGCTTGGTCGATGAACGTCCCTTTGCCGGTCTGGCCCATCAGTCCCTGTTTCTCCCAACGGCAGCCGCCGGTGGAGAAGGCGACGGCGCGGTTTTCCGGCAGAGCTTTCATCTTGTCCAGCGTCTTTTCGATGAAAGCGCGGTCCGCCTTGGGGCCAGGGCCGCTGTGGGTACCATAGAGATTGTAAAGCATCACCACATACTCCGGGCCGCGGCAAAAGCCGGCGTCAAAGGGCACCGATGGCTCCAGCACAATGCGCAGGGCGAGGTTCTCGGCGATAGCCGCTTTCGACAGCCGGTAGGTAAAATCGAGGAACTTCTCCTTGATTTCCGGCGCGTCCTTGAACACGCGCTCGTAGTCGAGTTCGATGCCGTCGTAGGCGCCGGCCCGGGCCAGGGCCACCATCTCGGCGATGTGCTTATCCGTGCTTTCGTCACTTTGCAGCACCCGGCGCAGAACCACGGTATCCTTCTCGATGGTCTGGCCGTTCTTCAGCGTCACGTCGTTGACAAAAGACAGGAAAGCTTTCGGCCCGCCCTTTTCCCGCTGAGTTTCCCGGGCGGCGGCAACCTCCGGCGGCACCGTCAGATGATCATTGGCGTCGAAAGAGGCGGCGAAGTAAACGACGCTGCCAAGGCGTTTCTTCAGCCCGCGGAACTCCGCCAGGCCCCGCTCCATATCCCAATACGCCGTCCAGGCGGAAAGCGCAACCTCGGGGTGGGCGCTGCCGGTCAGAGCCCCGCCGCAGCCGGTGGTCACAAAGACCGCCAGGGCCAGGCCCAGGATTTTCCATGCTTTGCGTTTCATCGTCTTTCTCCTGTCAAGTGTATTTCATAAACCAATCCAGCAAATCCTCGAACTTCTCGCCGGCCAGGGCCTTGTATTTTTCCCAGCCCTGATATTCCGTGGTGTAGAGGACGATCTCCCCCTGCGGGTCAGCGGTGACGGTGAGTTTCTGGAAGCGGCCGTCATAGACGTCGTCGGCCAAGTTGCGCTGGCTCCAGCTCTGGCCCGACCAGCCGGACTCCAGATAGAGGCTGCCGTTGCCGGTGTTCTTCACCGGGGCGCTGTCCACCGCCGTCAGGTCGTCGAGCTTCACCGAGATGGTGCCGCCGGTCAGGTCGATGGTCAGCCACTGGAAGAAGCGTTCGTTGCGGTCGGTGAGGCCCTCATAGGGTGCTGCCCCTTCCGCCACGGTGGCCGCCGGCTGCTGCGCCCGGTCGATGGCCTGAGCCGCGTATTCCTTCGCCTGGGCCGGGGAATCGGCGTAGCGGGCGAAGGTCTCCAGCTCCAGCACTTCCACCGCCCGGCGGTCTTCCTCTACCGAGGGCGGCACGGCGCCGAAGAGGACGGAAATCTTCTCCCGGAAGATCTCCCGGGACTCGCCGCCCATGCGCTCCCCAACGATGACTTCGCCATCCATGAGCCGCACCGCCACATAGCGGGTCAGGTCGTCGTTGGCACGCAGGTACAGCGCCTGCTCGCCGAAGCGGTTGCCCCGGAGCTGGACCTTCAGATGGAGATCGCCGAAACCGCCGCTGTTCTTCAGACGGGCCAGGCCGCGGCTCTCCGGCAGGGAGGTCAGGATGTATTGCTCCTCCTTCATCTCCGCCGCCCCCATCAGCACTTCCCAGGCGGACTCGCGCTCCGCGTCGCCGGAGACGAAGTCCAGCGGCTGGTTGATGTCGTACTTGACGCGCATCAGCAGATGGTTCCGGGACCAATCGGGCTGCGGCTGCATCCGCGTGAGGTCATAGACACTGCTGTTGCGCTGGTTGAAGGAATAGCCCTCGCGGTTGAAATTCAGCGTGAAGAGCTGGCGGATCCACCGGCCGTTGCACTGGCTCACCTTGCGGTTGTTGCCGAAGCCGCCGGTATTGCCGTGCATCAGTACGTAGAGCGTCGGCACGGTGTCGAACTCCCGGCGGTAAACGTCCCGCAATCGCTCGTAATCGTAATCGATGCGCGAACGCATCCGGTTCACGCTCTCCTTGGGCACGCCGTACTTGTCCCGGATGAAGTCCATCAGATAGTGGTTGTAGCGGCGCGACAGGGCCGACCGCAGCATGGCGAAGCGCCGCGGGTCAAGCTCGCCGATGAAGTTGCCGTAGCGGTCAAAGACGTTGATGAACCGCATCCGATAGCCGTTTGTCCCCATTTCCCAGTAACTGGAATGGATCAGCTCCCTGACCTCGGGCGGACTCAAAAACGTCGGGTCGTCGCTCCGGGTGAAGTTCTCGGCGTAGGTCATCATGCTGGCCTTGAAATTCAGGTCCTCCAGGATTTCCTGGGAAAAGATGGCCGTGTCCCGCCGCCCGTCCTCAAACATCAGGAACAGCGACCGCCGCGGCAGGGGCTTCCCCTCGCGGTAATAGGCGTCGATGTCCTTCTGCATGACCGTCACGTAGCCCTGGTCATGTAGCGCCGTCAGGTGTTCACGCAAAAGGCCCTGGCCAATCAGCGTATTCGATTCGCCCTTGCGGTCCACGCCGAAATACGACAGGGTGACGAAGCCGGTATCCGCCTCGCCCTCGATGCCGCCCATCGGCGTCGCGTTCTCGTCGAAAGGCCGGTATGTGGTCAGGGTGCAGAAGACGTCCACCAGCAGGACCGCAATGGCCAGGCAGACGATGAGCTCGAAGACGGTGCGGACATACTTTTTCCGGTTCTTGGCCCGGGTGAAGGCCGGATCGCCGAGACTCATGCCTCCGCCTCCTTCATCTTCCGCGCCGCTTCCTTTGCCCGCGCCTTTTCCTCTTTCTTCCGCTGCTCCTCCAGATCGGCCGGCGTCATGCGGGTACCCCAGGTGGAGTGCCAGAAGGTGAACCAGGCCACCGGCATCTGCCAGAGCAGGATGAACTCATAGTAGAGGCAGAACAGGACGCCATAGAACCAGGTGGAGCTCTTGCGCAGGAAGAGCTGGGCCATGCTCATCAGCAACGCCATCAGCACCATGCCGATGATGAACGAGGACGGGAAAACCCGGTGGACCAGCGGCACATAGACGAGGTTGTAGAGAACGATGATCGGGGCGATGATGGGGACCAGGAGGCCCATGTAGAAGAACAGGGCCATGAAGGGTTCCTTCTTCCACATGAACCGGGCGGCGATCAGCGATTCCCGCAGCCACGACCGCTTCCAGCGCATCTGCTGCTTCAGGAACATCTTATGGGTGTTGGGCACGATGGTGGAGCAGATGGCGGTATCCTGGTAGCCGGTGCGGTTGTGGCGCAGGATGAAGTTCGTCATGCTTCGGTCATCGCCGAAGGTGGCCCGCTTTCCGAGGAATTCCTGCTTCAGCCAGTCGTCGCAGTATTTGAGCACGAGGTCCTTGCGGTAGCAGGACAGCGGCCCCGACAGGCAGGTGGCGGCGTCGAAGTAGCCCTCGGCCGCCTTCATGATGCGGAAGGCGATGTAGTAACGCACCGATTGCATCTTCGTCAGCGCGTTGGTATAGGTATTGGCGACGTCGGTGCGCCCCGAGACGCCGCCCATTTCCTCGTCGCGGAAGGGCTGGACGATATTGCGGATGGCAAAGGGATCGACGAAGCTGTCGGAATCGACAAAGACCAGCAGCTCGTGCTTCGCCATCTTCGCCCCCACAGCCAGCGCTTCGCGCTTGCCGGCGTTCTGAGGCTGGACGAAGTATTTGAGCCGTTCTTCCACATGGTAACGACTGCCCTGGCCCCGCAGCGTCTCGATTTCCTCCTTGATTTTCTCCACCGAGTGGTCGTTGGAGCAGTCGTCGATGACGATGACCTCCAGCTTGTCCTGCGGGTAGTCCTGGTTCAGGCAGCTCTGGATCG
Source organism: Selenomonadaceae bacterium (assembly GCA_016280345.1). GTDB lineage: Bacteria > Bacillota > Negativicutes > Selenomonadales > Selenomonadaceae > RGIG3544. The sequence continues at coordinate 5,425 of JAEEGN010000131.1, forward strand.
TGCGCTGGATCCACTTTTCCTCGTTGAAGCAGGGGATGATGACGGTGACGCCGGGCGTGTAGTGCGGGTCAATGGGCACCGGACGGTACAGGGCCCCGAACAGATACCGGGACAGCAAAAAAACGGCAGCGATGATGCTGTAAAGGTAAAGCCATCGGTTGAAGCGGAAGTAGATGACCGACTCCGTCCGCATCAGGACAATGACAAAAGAGACGAAGAACAGGAAGAAGGCCGCCGAGGCCAGCATGTAGCGGCCGTGGGTGCGGTTCACATACTCCGCCAGCGTCTCCCGGAAGTGGAAGGCGCAGTAGCGGTGCCCCAGGTCCTGGCCCTTGTCGAAGCAACGCACGCACTCAGCCTTGATGCGATTGATTTCCATCTCGTAGCCTTCGGGCATGGAGCCCGGCTCGATCTCGAAGGAGAGCCGGACGTCGGAGGCCGACTGCAGCGCGTCGCCACTCTCGCCCCGCAAGCGCAACAGGAGTCCCGTGGCCGAGATGTCGATGCAGTCGCCGCGCATTGTATGGCGGCGGTTCTGCAGCCGGTACTCGACTGTCACCGGGTAGGAGACTTCATATCGCTGGCCGGCTTCTTCGCGCTCGATGTATTCCTGGAAGTCCACTTCCCGCCAGGCGGCGTTGCCGGAACTGCGGCGATCCGTATTGGTGCGGCCGCCGGTCTCGTCCGGGACATGGGAAAGCAGCCGGCGGTCGTGCTTCGTCACCGACAGGACGTCCTGGATTTCCTTCTCTGCCATACTCCGCCGCCTCCTTTCCTGATACGTGAATCTCCGATTCCCTAGCCCGCCGTTTGGGGCGTGTACTCGATTCGCCGGAAGCTCCGCACCGGCGCGATCTCATAGCCCTGCCGCTCCAACGCGGTCAGCAGGAACTCCACCTCGTCCGCCAATGTCAGATGATTCCGGGGGGCCGCCGGCAGGTCCTGTATGGTGGGCTTCTTGTCGATGGCCGGCTTCTCTTCGGTAGCCTTTTTCTCCTGCATCTCGATGAGGTCCACCGGCTCGCCGGCCTGGACGGCGATGATGCTGCCCGGCGTGAGCCCGGCGATGAAACGGTCGGCATCCGCCGCCGACGGCAGGGCGCCGCGCTCGACATAGACGTCGGCCTCCACTACGTCGCCGGCGTCGGCGTTGTAAACCGCCCGCAGGATATCGTCCGTGATTTTCAGGCGGGGCGCCCGGAACAGCGACGGCCGCCGTCCCGTCAAGGTATCGAGGACCTTCTGGGTGCGGATGATCTGCCCCAGGATTTCCTCCTTCGGCATCTCCGACAGCTTCGGCGTGCCGACATAGGTGAAGTTGCCAATCTCCTGGCGGGTGGACGCGATGGCCCGGACCGTCTCCGGCTGCCCGACGGCGTTGTGCCCCTCAACGAAAAAGACCGTCTTTACCTTGTGGCGGGCAAAGAGGTCCAGAAGCCGTGTCGTCATGGCCCGCTCCGGCAGGCCGTCAATGATTACTGCCGCCATCTTCCGGCCGGAGAGGTCACGGGTCCAGACCTGGGCGCGCTTATCCTCCAGCCCGCGCCAGTCCGCCATCTTGATTTCGTCCCTGACATCGTCGTAAACGGCAGTGAGGTCGGTGATGTCTTCGCCGGGATGGGCCGCCTCCGGCGCTTTCTCCCGCAGGAAATGAGCCGCCCCCACCGCCAGCGCGGCGACGATGAGCGCCGCCGAGAGCAGCTTCGTCGACAGCTTCATCCTCCCTCACCTCCTGATACTACTCCGCGCCTGCGGCTCGTCTGACGTCTCATGCACCCGCTGCAAGAAATTGCATTTCCAACCGCGAGAGTATCCCCGCCCGGGGAAGCGAAGGGCCGACGCTCCCCTACAGGCTCCAATACCGATACCCGGCGGCCCGGTAGTCCGCCGCCGAAAACATGCTCTTGACGTCGATGATGACGCGAACCGCGCCCGGCTGCCGCCGGAAGAAGCCGGCGATTTCCGGCTCCGTGAGGCGCCGGAAGCACGCGTGCCGCACCAGGAATACCAAGCAGTCGGCGTCTTTCACCTCGGAGATATCCGAGAGCGGGTAATCGTAGAGCCGGGCGAAGTCCTCCCGGTCCGCCACCGGGTCCGCCGCCTTCGGCGTCAGGCCGTACTCCTTCAGCCAGCGGAAGATATCCACCGGCAGCGAGTTGCGGACGTCGGGGCAGTCCTCCTTGAAAGTCATGCCCATGAGCCAGACATTGGCCCGGGGCACGTCGATGCCGGCCCGCAGCATTTCCTGCACCGTCGCCTCGGCCACATAGCGCCCCATCTCGTTGTTGACCCGCCGCCCGGTGGCGATGAGCCGCGGCCGGTAACCCAGGAGCTCGGCCTCATGGATGAAGTAATAGGGATCGATGCCGATGCAGTGACCGCCGACCAGTCCCGGCCGGAACTTCAGGGCGTTCCACTTCGTATCCATGGCGTCGATGACGGCGTTGGTATCGATGTTCATGCGGTGGCAGACCATCGCCAGCTCGTTCATGAAGGCGATGTTCACATCCCGCTGGGTGTTCTCCACCAGCTTCGCCGCCTCCGCCACCCGGATGCTGGGGGCGCGGTACACGGACTCCACCACGGCGCCGTAAACTTCGGCAATCGTCTCCAGCGCTTCGTCGTCCATGCCGGAAACGATCTTGCAGATATTTTCCAACCGGTGAACCTTGTCGCCGGGATTGACGCGCTCCGGCGAATAGCCGATCTTGAAATCCTGTCCGCCCTTGAGGCCCGAAGCCTTTTCCAGAATCGGCAGGCAGATGTCCTCGGTGACGCCGGGATAGACGGTGGACTCGAAGACCACCACGGCACCCTTCTGCAGATGGCGGCCGACAAGCTCCGTGGCCGCCTTCACCGGATCGAGGTCGGGCGAATTGTCGGACCGGACCGGTGTCGGAACCGCCACCACCACGAAGGCGGCGTCCTCCAGGCGCGCCGCGTCGCTGGTGAAACTGACCGACAGCGCGTGCAGCCGGTCGTTCCCGATCTCCCCGGTGATGTCGTGCCCGGCCTCGTACTGCTCAATCTTGGCCCGGTTCACATCGAAGCCGATGACCGGGAACTTCGTTGAAAATGCCGCCGCCAACGGCAGCCCCACATAGCCCAGCCCCACCACCGCGAGGCGCGCCTCCCGGGCCGCGAGCTTTTCCACCAGGCGCATTGTGTTTTCCTCCTCCTGAAATCGGCGCAGCCGCCTCCCGGCGGACACCCTCAATCCTTATACGTCTTGAAGAACCAGGTGATCGAGCCCCAGACCGTGTTGTTGTAATCGTGGGTCATGAGATCCTGCAGTCGGTCCACCTCGATGTTCAGCATCCAATCTTTCGCCAGAGTGTAGGAATAGCCGAGGCCCCAGCCGCGGAAGCCGTGCATGTAGTCGGCCATGCCGTTCATCGTATGCTCCACATAAGTCGAGGCCGGCTGATGGTAGTATTTGAGATAGGCCATCTGGGCTCCCGGCCGCCAACTGTCCTCTTTGCCCCAGCTCAGGGACAGGATATAGCCGTTGCCGTTGTCCGCCGGGCCGCGGCCGTCGCCCCGCAGGTACATGGCCCCAAAATCCAGCACACCGATGGGCCGGCGGTAATTCAGCATATAGATATGGCGACTGTTGCCCCCGTAAACGGGGCTGAAATAATAGAAGCCGCCCTCGAAAAGCTGCCGGTCAGCGGTACGGTAGGACGCCTTGAAGTTATAGGCGCGATGCGAGGGATGCGTCTCGCCGGCCTCAAAGGTGTACTCCACCGGGTCGCCCACCCGGGCCCGGATGCCAATGAACTTGCTGTCGTAGATATTGCCTTCGGCCATGGTGGAGCCGAAAGCGCCGATGTCCCAGAGCGTGATGCCGGTGAAGCCCTCCAGGTAGTAGCGGTCGAGGACCGGGTTGCCGTCCTTGTCGCCGCGCTTGCCGTGCAGGATCTTTTCCAGTTCCACCATGCCGAGGAAATGCCAGTTGTTGTCGATGTTGTAATCGGGATAGAGCCGCAGGCGCAGGCGCGAGCGGCTGCCGATGGACTGGGGACCGTTGTGCTGGCCGGCGTCAAAGCGGGCGGCGCCGTCCAGCTTGAATCGCGGCGTCTGGACAGCCCGGGGCGGCATCGTCGCCTCCGCTTGCTTCTTTGCCGCTTCGTCGTCGAAAAAGCCTTCCGCTTCGAGTTCTTTGGCGAACTCCGCCCGCAGGCGCGCCGCCTGTTTCTGAAGGCGCTCATCCTTTGACGATGTCGCCGCCTTGACCGGCGTCTCGACCAGCGGGCCCACCTCCGGCACGTCGGCGGCGTAAAGCGTCAGCGGCGCCGTCTCCGTCGGCGCGGCGGCGGTGGCCGCTTCGCTGACCGCCGTTTTCTCCGCCCGGTCGCCGGCCTCCTCCCGTCGGGCCAGTTCCATACGGGACAAATCCAGATGACGTCGTTCTTCGTTCAGCGCTTTTTCCGCCCGGGAAAGGGCCCCGGCCAGTTCCTCCACCAGCGCGGTCTGATGTTCCTTTGCCTGCCGCAGGGCGCTTTGCCGCTCCGCTCCGTCCGTGGCCGGCCCCTCCGACTGCCGGAGGTTCGCCGTCAAGCGGCGCAGTTCCTGAAGCGCCTGCTGATAGCGCGTCCGCAGCTCCGCTGTCTGGGCGGCGAGTTCCTTTTCCTGCGCCTCGCCCCGGGCGATCTCCTGCCGCAGTGCCGCCAAGCTATCGGCCGGCGCGGACGGTCCCGCTGCCGGCGAAGATGACGATACCACCGGCGCGGGGGCGGCCGGTTTGGCCGCGTCGGGTCGCGGCGCCGACACGGGTTTCGCCGTTGTCTCCGCTATGCCGGCCGCCGGCTTCTTTTCTTCCGGTGCCGTCGTCACTTTCTCCGCCGGCTTCGGTTCCTTCGTTTCCACGGGCTTTGATACCGCAGTTTCCGGGGCGGCAGCCGGCTTCACCGTCGCGGTCGTGGCGGCGACGGGCGCGAGGCCCGGCGTTCCGGCGGTTGCCGTCGCTTCCGGCTTCGCCTTTGGGGACGACGCTTCGCTCCCGCCGATTGTCGGGGCGGGCTGTTGCTCCGGCAGCAACGGCGACAACGAAGAATCCGGCAACCGCCGCCCGTCGTTGAGATTCGTCAGTGCCACGGCCACCAGATGGGCGAACTGGGGACGGTCCAATTGGCGCAGTCCGTCGGGCAGCTTCACATAGCCGGCTGCCGCCAGATCACCCAATGCGTCGTAGGCCCATTCCGGAACGGCAGCGGCGTTGGGGCAGACGATGGCCGGCGCGACAAATGCCAGCGCGGTCAGTAAGCCGCCCGCCGCAGATGCGATTCTCATTTCCGCCCCTCCTCTGATGTCCAACCGGAAAAAAGTCTTTACCCGTCTCTTCCCAGCCGCCTCGCTAAAATGCGCGCAAAATACATAATATTAATTATAGCGGCTTCCCGTACCATTTTCAAGTATGATAGGGCTTTGTTCCCAATCGGTTAAAATCCGGAAGACGATTCTGCCATAACCGAATCGCAAGTGTCCAATAAAAAGCGAGTAGGGTTTTAGGCTATTTTCCCAAACCGGCTTGTTGCCTTTCCTGTCCTCATTCGCTTTCCGTCCGAGCATCGCCAATGGTTTCCGTCAATCGGGCGAACTCGGCCAGAGACAATGTCTCACCCCGCCGGATGGGATCGATCTCCGCCCGGGCCATCGCCCTGTCCACCGCATCCCGGGAAAGGCCCAGCGAGCGCAAGGCGTTGCTGAGGGTTTTCCGCCGCTGGGCGAAGGACGCTCGCACCACCTGGAAGAAGAGCTTCTCGTCCGGGACGCGCACCGCCGGCGTTTCCCGCACGACGCAATCCATGACCGCCGACTCCACCGCCGGACTTGGCAGGAAGCTACGCGGCGATACCAGGAACGCAGCCAACGGCTCGGTATGGTACTGCACCGCCACCGACAACGCCCCATAGTCACGCCCGCCAGGGGGCGCGGTCATGCGCTCCGCCACCTCACGCTGCACCATCGTCACGATGCGGCGAATCGGTAACCGCTGCTCCAGAAGCGCCAACAGAATCGGCGTGGTGATGTAATACGGAAGGTTCGCCACCACCTTGAAGGGCGCCGACCCCATCAGCGCCGGGATGTCCGTCTTTAGTATATCACCGGGGACGACGCGGACGTTGTCATAGCCTGCCAGCGTCTGCGCCAGAACAGCAGGCAGCTTCTTGTCGATTTCCACGGCGATGACGTCGGCTCCCGCCTCCGCCAATCCCTGTGTCAGTGTACCGATGCCGGGGCCGATTTCCAGCACCCGGTCGCCGGGGACGATCTCCGCCGTGTCCACGATGCCCCGTACCACGGCAGCGTCGATCAGGAAATTCTGCCCCAGACGACGGCTGGCATGGAGCCCGAAGGTTTTCAGAATTCGCCGGGTAACCTTGGGGCTGGCAATCACAGGGTTCAACATGGCAACGCCTCCTCCAGCGTCCGCAGGGCGCCGTTGAATTCCTCCCGCGTCACGCCGTAGTGGTTCAGCCGCCGCAGAAAGGTCTTGGCGTTAGCGTAGCCGACACCGAGGGCCGCCCCGATCTTGGCCCGGCGGCCGGCTGCGTCAGCAGCGCCGCTGAGACGGTACGCTGCCAAATCCGCCGCCGTGAACTCCGCCCGCGGTTGGAATTCCACTGTCCGCACCTTGGCCAGCGCCCGGCGAATAGCCTCCGGCGAAGCCTGCTCAACGCCGACATCGCCCGCCGCCTCGGCCTCCTCCCGGGGAATGAAAGCGTGCTTCGCCGCGGGAAAGAGCCGGGTGAGATAGCTGCGGATATTCTCTCCGGCGGAGTCAGGATCGGTCAGGACGATAATGCCCCGCCGCTCATAAGCCTTCCGGATATCATCGAGCGTCCGGCGGCTCAGCGTGAAGCCGCCGGTAATGATGCAGTCCGCTTCCACCGCTTTCCTTACGGCGACGACATCCATCTTTCCCTCCACTACGAGTACCTCTTTTATCATGACTGCTCCTCACACCGAACGATATGCCCGGCTTTCTCCAACGCCTCTCGCGCCGGGACAAAGAAATCCTCTTTCACCAACAGGTAATCCGTGTCAAAGGTCGATACCGCAAAAACAGGAATCCGGGCATCCGCAAACGTCTTCGTCAGACCGGCCAGAATACCGGTCAGGGAGAAATCCATCGTTCCCGCTACCCGAAAGCCCTTCCAATCCTCTTCTCTGGCAATCGCGCTATCCGGCACGTCTTCCGCCCGGCATACCAGGGAAACCTCCCCCATCGCGCAACTCAGGAAATAAAACGGACGGGACAGATCGGCTTCCCGCGCCGTCCGTAATTTGCAGACCGTAAGCCGGTACGGCAGCGCATACAGTTCCATACCGTTCCCTCCTATTGGAGCGCCGCTTTCACCGCCGCGTAAACATCCGCCGCGATATCCTCCGGTGCCCGCGGCTCGGCACCCTCGCTGCAGAGGACGCGTCGCCATCCATAGCGCGCCGCAACCTCCTGGTAAGCCGCGTGGCAGCGGTGCAGGTATTCCCTGTCGTGTTCATGGATATCGGCGGCCCCCGTTTCCCGGGTCCGGGCTGCCAGCAGGCGGTCGCTGGCCTCCGGCGCCATGTCGAGAAAGACCACACAGTCCGGCCGGGGCAGCCCCAGTTTTTCGTACTCGAAATCCTGTAGCCAATCCGTATATGCCTGGCGCTCTTCCGGATCCTTAATCTTCACCGCCTGATGGACCAGATTCGAGGTCACGTAGCGGTCGGCAAGGACAATGCCGCCGCCCAGATAAAAAACCTTCCATTTTAACTGGTACGAGGCATAGCGGTCCACGGCGAAGAACGCTGACGCCGCGTAGGGCCCCACATCGCCCGCCTGTCCGCCGAAGGCCCCGGACAAATACATCCGCACCAGCGCCGAAGATTCCGAAGCGTAGTCGGGAAACTCCACCCTCCGCACCTCTCTCCCCTCCGCCGCCAGACGGTCATAGAGCAGTTTCGTTTGCGTCGCCTTGCCGGAGGCGTCTCCCGCCTCCAGGATTATCAGCCGCCCTCTGGCCATGCTCCATCACCTCACGACTCGTATCGTCCTCAACGCCGGGTCTTCGGGGCCGCTCACCCGGAGGCCGGCTTCCTTCATTGCCTGCAGATGCTCCAGCAGCGCCGTCGTGATTCCCTCTCCGGGGCAAAGCACCGGCACCCCCGGCGGATAGAAGCCTATCTCCTCCGCTGCCGTACGTCCCGCCGCCAGCGCGAAGGGCACCGCCTCCGAGGGAGCGAAGAACGCCTCCCGTGGCGTCAGCTTCATGGACGGAAGCTCCGGCAGGACAAAGCGCGTCCGGGCCAGCGGCTCCCGCCGATGGCGCAGGGCGAAATCCTTCAGCGCCTTTATGAGCGCACAGGCCTCCCGCTCCGTATCCGCCATCGTCAGCAGGAACAGTACGTTGTATGCGTCAGTAAGCTCCAACTGCAAGCCGTAGTCCCGGCGCAAAACCGTCTCTGCCGCCGCACCGGTGAGCCCCAGCCAGGCCGTCTGTACCGTCAGCTTCGTCGCGTCCAGCGCCTCTGCCCCGGGCCGCCCCAAATACTCCGGGCCGAAGCACCAGAGCCCCGGCGTATCGTTCACTGCCGCCCGGACACCCCCGGCCAGGCGCACTGCCCGCCCCACCAGAGCGTCACCATACTCTGCCATCTGCAGGCGAGCGATATCCAGCGACGCCAGCATCAGATAGTTGGGGCTGGTGGAGGTGAGCAGCGCCGCCGCCCGCCGCACCCGCTCCCGGTCCACCCGAAGCCCTTTCGCCAGCAACATCGAGGTCTGGGTCAGCGAGCCCAGCAATTTATGGGTGCTGAGAGCCGCCATATCCGCGCCCAGAGCCAGCGCCTCCGTCGGCAGCTCTTCGGAAAAGGGCAGATGGGCTCCGTGGGCCTCGTCCACCAGCAACATCGCACCGTGCGCGTGGGCCATCGCCGCCACCGACATCAGATCATAGGTCACGCCATAGTAAGTGGGATAGACGGCTAACACCGCCTTCGCCCCAGGACAGGCAGCAAAGCCCGCCGCTACCGTTTCCGCCGTCAGGCCCATCGCGATGCCGAGCTGCTCGTCGAGCACCGGCGGCAGATACACCGGGACCGCCCCCGTCAGGATCAGGCCGCCGAGGATCGAACGATGGGCGTTCCGCGGAACCAGGACCTCGTCCCCCGGCTCCAGCGCCGCCAGCATCATCGTCTGGATAGCCCCGGTGGTTCCATTCACCATGAACCAGGCATCGTCTGCCCCGTAGAGCTCCGCCGCCAACGCCTGTGCTTCCCGGATACAGCCGGCCGGACAATTGAGATCGTCCAGCTCCGCCATCAGCGAAACCTCCTGCCGAAGGCCCGTCTCGGTAATCAGTTCCTTCAGCAACGGATGGGCCCCGAGTCCCTGCTTGTGCCCCGGCGTATGAAAAGCGAGAGCGCCGCCAGCGGCATACGCTTTCATAGCTGCCGCCAGCGGCGCCTCCCGCTGATTCCCGCTCATCGTCTGGCTCCCGGGGGCTTCGCCCGCCGCTGGCCCAACTCCTGTTTTTTATCCCCCAGCGTTGGCGCCTCCTCCGGCTGCAGCGGCAACCGCAAATGCACCTTTGTCCCCTGTCCGGGCAGGGAGGTCACGCTGAATTGGGCGCCGATGATGACCGCCCGCTCCTTCATGCCCAAGAGCCCGAAATGACCGTCATCCGGCTTTTCCGGATCCGAATTGGACGGAATCTCCTCCAAATTGAAGCCGCACCCGTTATCCTCAATCAGCACGGAAATCGCAGCCTCGGTGAAGAGCAGACGGAGCGACGCCCGCTTGGTTTTGGCGTGACGGATTATGTTGTTGAGCCCCTCCTGGATGATACGGAATAAACCGATCTTCACGTGGGGCGCTACCGGGATTTCCGCACCATCCACCGAAAGCTGCACTTCCAGCATCAGCCGGTCATGCAACTGCCGGACAAGCTGCTCCACCGCCGATACCAGCCCAAGTTCATCCAAAGACATCGGCCTCATATCGAAAATGATCTGGCGGATGCTGTGCAGACATTCCTTCAGATGACGACGATGCGCCTGCAGGTTCATCTTGGCGTCATCCGGATCCATATCCACCATCCGCTCAACGATGGAAGTCTCCATCATCAGGTTGGCCACATCCTGGGCCGGACCGTCGTGAAGCTCCCGGGACACCCGCAGTCGTTCCTCTTCCTGGGCGCGTATGATGGCAGCGCTCAGGAACTTGTTCTTCGAGGCCGCTTCCAGCTGCGACACCACGTCGCTGAGCTGGGAACCCAGGAAATTCAGCATCGAGCCGATCCGCATGGCCAGACGTTGCGCCGCGTTTACGGTCTTTTGCAGATGGCGCAGGCGCACCTCAAGCTGGTTGCGGTGCTGGCGAAGCTGCCGTTCCCGCTCCCGGGCTATGCCCAAATCCACCTGCACGTTCTTTACCGACTCGTAAGCCTGCTGGATCCGCTCTTCCGAATAATCGGAAAAACTGCTGCTGACGCGGACAAGCCGCTGTTTCTCCTGCTGCTCCTGCTGTTCCAACGCGTCAACCTCGTCGATGACTTCCTTCGTCTGCCGGGTCAGTTCTTCGAGATCGCGCTGGCTGGCATCCACTTCCCGATGCGCCGCTTCATAGATGTCAAATATCTGGGACTTACTCGTCTCGATGGTATTGAGCATCGTATGCAGGATATTCTGCAGTGATTTCTCCCCAAGCTCCTCAAGGGCGGAGTCCAAATTGAGCTGATCGTCTCCGGGCATGGGTTTACACTCCTTTGCGAAAGCCAGGATACGGCCCGTTCCTTCCACGGATAACGGGATCCGCCTCTTGCCCTCGCGGGCTATCAAAAAGAGATATGAAATATTGTACCGCATTTCATCGCTGAAAGCAAAAACTTTTTTCACAAAAAGCGGCGGCGCAAAGTACTATGATTCTCACCCTTTCTCTGTAAACGTTACGACAAAGCCGAACATAATGCTCATACCACGAAAAACATCGCCCGCGAATCCTTTGTCAGCGCCGCAGACGATGTCCTTCCCGACGCTTCTCTCAGTGAAATCACTATATTTTCCCTTTGCAATGCCAGCGTGCAGACCGTCGGCATACCTTATCATCATCCCTTTCTGTGATATAATAACCATAGAATAAAGGTTATTGGGAGACGCGGAAAGGCAGGAGATTTCTATCGCATGGACAAGACGAGACTGAATGAAGAACAACGGCGCGTCATAGAAACGCTTGACCGGAACATCCTGCTGCTGGCGCCGGCAGGGACGGGAAAAACGGATACGCTTTCCTGGCGCATCGCGCATATCCTGGAGTTGGGCCTGGCGGCGCCGGAAGAAATCCTCTGCCTGACGTTCACCAACAAGGCCTGCCGGGAGATGCAAACCCGCATCGAGGCGATTTTGCCCGACAATGGGCGGCGTGTCTGCATCCGGACGATCCACAGCCTGTGCCTGGAAATCATTCGGCAGGAGGCAAAGCGACAGACAGAGATTTTTTCCGACTTCACGGTCTTTGACGAGGAAGACAGCAAAGAAGTGATTCACGACCTCAATGGGGATGGATTTCCTGACACCGCGCTGCAAAACCTCATCAACCTGATCGTGGAAACCCGCGCCGGAAACGATATCTATTCGGAGAATGAAACCGAAGACTTCCGGAAGACCGTCCAATGGCTTTTCACCGAGCGCCGCGAGAAAATTCGCACCCTCTGCGTGGACGGGAAAAACCGCTTTGACGAGGCTCTGGAAAACTACATTGCGCGGCAGGGCGCGGAACTGACAGCGGAGTACCGTCAAAGCCTCGCCAAAATGCACGGGATTGACTTTGCCGGCCTGATCGAGCGGGCCTATGCCCTGTTCCGCGACGAGACAATCGCTGATCGTTGGCGGGCAAAGTTCCACTTTCTCACCATCGACGAGGTGCAGGATACGAGCGAACTGGAATACGCCATTCTGTCACAACTTTTTCCGGGGAACCGCGTGCTGCTCACCGGCGACTATTTCCAGACGATATACGAATGGCGCGGCTCGAATCCGGCGCAGGTGCTGGCGCGATACGAGAAAGACTGCGCGCCGCTACGATTTTTCCTGCGAAAGAATTACCGCGCAACGCGCACGCTGCTCCGGGCCTCCCATGATTGCCTCGACGCTTTTTTCCCGTCCGAACATTCCGCCCTCTGCCGCGAGGAACCGGAGGCGGCCAGCCCTTCAGAGGGCGGGCTGATAACGCTGAAGGCCTGCCGGAACATGGAGGAGGAAGCGGCGTGGATTTACCGGACGCTGCTGACGATGGCGCCGGCCGACCCGTCACGCGTCTGTATCCTGACGCGCAGCAACATTTACAATAAGCGCCTCTGCCAGGCGCTGGCGCGGGCGGGCAGCCGGGAAGGTACGTCATGGCCCTTCATGCTGATCGACGAATTCCAGTTCTTCCGGCGGCAGGAAATCAAGGACGCCCTGGCCTTCATGAAGCTCGCCATCAACCGCCACGATCGTGTAAGCCTGCGGCGCATCCTGAAACGCTTCGGCCTCGGTATCGGCGCGAAGACCATTGAGAAAATCGAATCGGCGGCCATGCGGACAGCCGGCCTCCGGCTGACGGACTTCCTGGACGAGACCGCCATTGATCGGGGCGATCCCTTCGCGCTGCTGCTGGACGAACTGGAAAACGAAAACGTCATCGTTTTCGACGTCGAATCGACGGGCGTGGACACCTTCCACGATGAGATCGTCCAGATCGCCGCAATACGGATCGGCAAAGACGGCATGCCCCGGCAGACGTTCCAGCGGTTCCTGCGCAATCAGCGTAGCGTAGGCGCCTCAGAGGCGGTACACGGCTTCTCTGACGACTTCCTGCGGGCGCACGGCGAAGAGCCGCGAAAGGTATTGGCGGACTTCCTCGATTTCCTGCGCGGCGCGCTGATCGTTGGGCATAACGTGACCTACGACATCACGATCCTCGTCAGCGAGCTGGAACGGCTGGACATGCCGGAACCGGATTTCCGGGGTTGCTTCGACACCCTCGACATCTTCCGGCGCTTCTATCCCAATCTGCCCAATCACCGGTTGGAATTCCTCGGTGACTATTTCCACGTCACGCATAAATCCTCCCATGACGCCTTCGATGATATCTGTGCCACCGCCGAGCTCCTGCTGTACGCGGTGGAAAACAACATCCGCCCCACGGCCGGGGTGCGTCGGTCCTGCGTTTCGACCTTTGGCAAAGTCTTTCACGCCCTGGCGTCATCATTCACGACCATCCGGGAACTCATGTACAAGAAACGGCCGACCGATTTCCTCGCCCATATCGTCAAAAGCCAGCTACTGGAATATTACAAGAACGATGAGAAACGCGTGGACCACCTGCGGCATCTCTATTGCATCCTCCGCGATCGGGACGACGAGACGCTCCCGCCCCGGGAAGCGCTGCGCCGGCTTCTGACGCTGGCAACGCTCTCCAACAGCGAATTTGAAATGAGCCTCAAAGACCACCCGAAAACGCCAATCATCACCGTTCATCAGGCGAAGGGCGCAGAATTTGATACGGTATTCCTCGCGGGGATGCAAGACAACGTCTTCCCCTCCTTCCCGGCCGTGAAAAACGGACAGATTGAGGAAGAAAAGCGGCTGTTTTACGTCGCCATCACCCGCGCGAAACAGGACCTTTTCCTGTCGTGGTGCCAATACAACGACCGCGGCTACGAGCAAACGCCCAGCCCCTTTCTGTCCGCCATCCCGTGGAAATACGTCAGGAGTGAATAGGACGAACAGGAAATCGAGAACGCACGTGCAATCCTCATTTTCCTTGGACAGAAACAAGAAAAGTCACCGCCTTCTGTAAATCATGGGCGGTGACTTTGTCTTCCGTTTGAGTCACGACACTTTATGGACAAGCGTCGTGGCTTTTTGCTTGTTTTTTGCCGGCGACGCAATCGTCAGCCGCGTTTTTTCTTCAGGTATTCGTCGATGGCGGCGGCGGCTTTTTTGCCGGCGCCCATGGCCAGGATGACGGTGGCGGCGCCGGTGACGATGTCGCCGCCGGCGAAGACACCGGGTTTCGTGGTGGCGCCGGTCTCGTCGGCGATGATGTTGCCGCGCTTGTTGGTGTCCATGCCGGGCGTTGTCGAGGCGACGATGGGGTTCGGGCCCTGGCCGATGGCCATGACGACGGTATCGACCTCGAGCTCGAATTCGGAGCCCTTGATGGCGACGGGGCTGCGACGGCCGGAAGCGTCGGGCTCGCCAAGCTCCATGCGGATGCATTTGAGGGCCCGTACCCAGCCCTTGTCATCGCCGAGGATTTCCACCGGGTTGTTGAGGAGCTGGAAGTCGATACCCTCTTCTTTCGCGTGGTGGACTTCCTCTTTGCGGGCCGGCAGTTCTTCCTCGCCGCGACGGTAGACGATGTAAACGTGCTCGGCGCCAAGGCGCAGCGCCGTGCGGGCGCCGTCCATGGCAACGTTGCCGCCGCCGACCACGGCGACCTTCTTGCCGACGCGGATCGGTGTCGCGTAGTCGGGGAAGCGGTACGCCTTCATGAGGTTGCAGCGGGTCAGGAACTCGTTGGCGGAGTAAACGCCGTTGAGGTTCTCACCGGGGATGTTCATGAAATGCGGCAGGCCGGCGCCGGTGCCGACAAAGACGGCGTCGAATCCCTCTTCCTCCATGAGCTCGTCGATGGTGTAGAGCTGACCGATGACGGAATTGACCTCAATTTTGACGCCCATCTTTTCCAGATTGGCGATTTCCTTTTTGACGATGGCGTCTTTCGGCAGACGAAATTCGGGAATGCCGTAGGAGAGGACGCCGCCCGCCGTGTGCAGGGCCTCGAAGATCGTCACGCGATAGCCGCGGCGGGCCAGGTCACCGGCGGCGGAAAGGCCGGCGGGGCCAGCGCCGATGATGGCGACTTTCTGGGCGTCGGGCGCATAGTCGATGGGCTTGACTTCTTTGTTCTGCGCCATTTCCCGGTCGGCGGCGAAGCGCTCCAGGCGGCCGATAGCGACGGATTCGCCTTTGTTTCCGAGTACACAGTACTTTTCACACTGGTTCTCCTGCGGACATACGCGGCCGCAGACCGCCGGCAGGGAGCTGGATTCCTTGATTTTCGCGATGGCGCCGTCGAAGTCGCGCTCCTTGATTTTCGCGATGAATTCCGGGATGTTAACCTCTACCGGGCAGCCTTTGCGACACTGGGGAATCTTGCAGTGGAGGCATCGCTCGGCCTCGGCGACAGCCGTTTCCTCGTCATAGCCCAGGGCGACCTCGTTGAAATTATGGGCGCGGACCTCGGGGGCCTGCTCCGGCATGGGATGTTTTTTCAGTGAAAGCGCCATTGTGCATTACCTCCCCAGTCCGATTCGACATACGTGATCTTTTTCCTCGGCTTCCATCTCGCGGTACATACCCTGCCGTTCCCGCAGGCCGGCGAAATCAACGAGGTGGCCGTCAAACTCCGGCCCGTCAACGCAGGCGAACTTCGTCTCGTCGCCTACCTGCACGCGGCAGCCGCCGCACATGCCGGTACCGTCCACCATGATCGGGTTCAGGCTGACGATGGTCTTCAGCTTGTAAGGACGGGTGGCCTCGACAACGCTCTTCATCATGACGACGGGGCCAATAGCGTAAACGACGTCAATTTTCTCGCCCCGGTCCACGAGCTGCTGCAGGGCCGTGGTGACGAAGCCCTTGATGCCGTAGCTGCCGTCGTCGGTAGTGATGATCACTTCGTCGCTGACAGCCTTCATCTCCGGCTCCATGATCAGGATGTCCTTGCTGCGGGCGCCCATGATGGAAATGACCTTGTTGCCCGCCTCGTGCATGCCGCGGGCGATGGGATAGACCGGCGCAACGCCGATGCCGCCGCCGATCATAACAACGGTGCCGAGGCCCGGCTCCACCTCCGAAGGCTTGCCCAGCGGGCCAACGAAGTCGAGGATGGAGTCCCCCTCATTCAGCTCGGACAGAAGCTGGGTTGAGGCCCCAACGGCCTGGAAGATGATGGTGATAATGCCCTTTTCCCGGTCGAAGTCGGCGACGGTCAACGGGATGCGCTCGCCCTCCTCATTGACCCTGAGGATGATGAACTGACCGGGCCGCGTCTTTTTCGCCAGCCGCGGCGCCTCCACGTCGAACCGGAACACGCCCGGCGACAGCTCATCTTTTTTCAGAACCTTGAACATCACTGCTCCCCCTTTGATTATATTTGTAGTATGTGAAAAGTGGAAAACCTGCTTTAAGGGGCCATGACACCTTTGAGATAGGCCGCCAGATTCGCCTTGATGGGCATGAGATAGACGTTGCCGCCGCGCTTTTCCGCAAATTCGCGGAGGTCGCGGGCAAACCCGATGCTCCATTCAAGCGTCGGCGTAAAGTCCTTCGGGAAAACCACGTGGTTCTTGAGTTCCCAGTAACTCTGGGAGGCGGCGGACTGGACCGGAGAGGCGCCCCAATAGACCTCAAGGCCGTCCAGCATATCGGCGTAGATTTCCAGAAAGCGCCGGTCGAAGAACGGCTGGGTGAAGAAGCCGGCGGCCCCGGCCTGCAGCTTGCGGCGGATGCGGTAGCGCTCCTGCTGCAGGCTGCCCCGGTACTGGTCGATGCCGGCATAGACGCGGATGCCCGGCAATTCCTCGCAGAATTTCCGGATAACATCGGTGGTCACCGTGGGATAGACAGTGTGCTTCATATCCTGTGGCGGGTCGCCCTCGATGACCAGCACTTCCCGGATATCGTGCTCCCGCAGATAGGCGCCCATGGCGAGGGGGCGGGT
The DNA here is from genome assembly GCA_016280345.1 of Selenomonadaceae bacterium. Lineage (GTDB taxonomy): Bacteria > Bacillota > Negativicutes > Selenomonadales > Selenomonadaceae > RGIG3544. Next base: position 22,184 of record JAEEGN010000131.1, read on the forward strand.
GAGATCCACGTCCATCGCCCGGATATGAGGCATGGTGGCAGGCCAGAATTCCCGGGCAATCGCCGCCCCCTCCCAGCTCCGCAGCTCGCAGCGCAGCAGGTCGGGGATATTGATGAGACCGGCCGGGCAGCCGGTATCTTTGACCAGCCGCAGGTCATCGCGAAGGCCCTCGGCGCTTCGCGGTACCAGCTCGACAGATATGCGTCCCATAGCTTGCCTCCTGTTCTCAGAAGAGGCCGGTGATCCGGCCCGATTCGTCGATGTCCATGGCCTCCGCCGCCGGGTGTTTCGGCAGCCCCGGCATGGTCAGGATATCGCCGGTCAGGGCCACGATGAAGCCGGCACCGGCCGAGACGCGAAGTTCCCGCACGGTGATGGAGAAGCCCTGGGGCCGCCCCGTCTTCGTCGCGTCGTCGGTCAGCGAGTATTGCGTCTTGGCCATGCAGACCGGCATCTTGTCAAGGCCCAGGGCCTCGATTTCCGCCAGCTGCTTTTGAGCCGCCGCCGTGAAGACGACATCGGCGGCGCCGTAAACGGTGCGGGCGACGGTGCCGATCTTGTCGGGGATACTGGCGTCGGTCTCGTACAGTGTATGGAAGTCCGCTTTCTTTGTCATCGCTTTCTCCACCGCCGCCGCCAGCGCCTGGCCGCCTTCGCCGCCTTTGGCCCAGACCTCGGACAGGGCGACGTCGGCACCGAGGCCGCGGCATTTCTCTTCCACGAAGGCCAGTTCCTCCGGCGTGTCGGTGGGGAACGCGTTGACCGCCACCACCGCCGGCAGACCGAAAGCCTGAATGCTCTCGATGTGCTTCAGGAGGTTTGCCATGCCCTTTTCCAGCGCCGCCATGTCCACTTTGCCCAGCTCCGCCTTCGGCAGACCGCCGTGCATCTTGAGGGCGCGTACCGTGGCCACGATGACTACGGCGTCGGGATGGAAACCGGCGAAGCGGCACTTGATATCGAGGAACTTCTCCGCCCCGAGATCGGCGCCGAAACCGGCCTCTGTCACCACGACGTCGGCGAATTTCAGCGCGAACTTCGTGGCGATGATGCTGTTACAGCCGTGGGCGATGTTGGCAAAGGGTCCCCCGTGGATGAAGGCCGGCGTCCCCTCGATGGTCTGCACCAGATTCGGTTTGATGGCGTCCTTGAAGAGCAGCGCCAGGGCGCCGGTGACGCCCAGTTCCTTCGCCCGAACCGCCCGGCCGTCCCGGGTGTAGGCGACGATAATCTCACCCAGACGGCGCTTCATGTCCATGAGATCGGTGGAGAGGCAGAGAATCGCCATCATCTCCGAAGCCACGGTGATGTCGAAGCCCGTCTCCCGCGGGACACCGTGGGGCTTGCCTCCGAGCCCGATTACCACATGGCGCAGCGCCCGGTCGTTGAGGTCCAGCACCCGTTTCCAGACGACGCGGCGCACATCGATGTCCAGCGCGTTGCCCTGCTGGATGTGGTTGTCAACCACGGCCGCCAGCAGATTGTGGGCCGTGGTGATGGCGTGGAAATCGCCGGTGAAATGGAGGTTGATGTCCTCCATCGGCACGACCTGAGAATAGCCGCCGCCGGCCGCGCCGCCCTTCAGTCCGAAGCAGGGCCCCAGCGACGGTTCCCGGAGCGCCACCGCCGTCTTCTTGCCGCGCCGCCGGAAAGCGTCCGCCAGTCCAACGCTGGTGGTCGTCTTGCCTTCGCCGGCCGGCGTCGGATTGATGGCGGTGACGAGAACCAGCTTGCCGTTCTCCCGCTCCTTCACGCGCTCCCAGGCGGACAGGGCGATTTTCGCCTTGTACCGCCCGTAGAGTTCCAGCTCACTTTCCGGGATATCCAGTTTCTCCGCGATCTCTTGAATCGGCTTCAGCTCAGCCTCCTGCGCAATCTCAACATCGCTCTTCATTTCCCCGCCTCCTCATGATTTTGCGTTACTGCTGATGGTATTCAAATTCTTGCGAACAGCGTCAAGTACCTGTGTAAGCCGTTGAATGTCCTTTTGCCTCCAATCTTCGCATTCGTCGTAAAAACATTGCGTTTTCCGTTTTTTGAAAATGCGAAAAAGATTTTCTGTGGAATTATCGTAAATATGACATATATCGCTTGCCGCCACAACATCCCTGACCCGCGCCAGCGCCTTATCGTAACGGGCGAATATTTTCTCCCGCGGCACATCATGGCCGCCGAGCGCCACCCGCGTCCTGATCCGGTATACGTTGATGACCGGGTCCACTGTCAGCACATAATAGCACCTGATAAAATATCCTGCTATTTTTGCCCGCTGCAAAAGCTTCAGATTGCGGTCTGTCGACATGACTGTTTCAAAGCAGAACGACTCCCCGCGTTCCAGACATGCCTCCCTCTGCCGCTCTGCGATATCGGCGGCTTCGAGGTCGCCGCATTTGAGATTTTTCTTGATCTCATCGGCATTGATATAGGCCATGCGCGGCAGCAAAAGCTCTGTCAGTGTACTCTTTCCGGAGCCGTTCGGGCCGGCAAATACCACGATTTCAGGCTTTCGCTGTTCCCCACTCACCGTATCGTCCCTCTCGTAATTTCTTTCCCACGGGGACGCGGGTTCCATCCGGGTTAATCTGATATATCATCTGTTCCTTGCGGTCGTAAACGACACTTGGCACATCCATCGCTTTATGCTTCGCCAATGCAAGCCGCACAGCTGCGTTTGCCCGCCGGAGAATGACTTCGTCGGAAATCTCCGGTTGCGCCTCCTGCGCGATCTCAACATCGCTCTTCATTTCCCCGCCCCCTCATGAATATCTCTTCCGTACTACGTAATAAAGTATATTATATCATATCTACTTTGTCATTTGCAGCTTCGCCGCCGTCACCGTGTTCTGCATCAGCATGGCGATGGTCAGCAGACCGACGCCGCCCGGTACCGGCGTGATGGCCCCGGCAACCTCGCTGACGGCCTCGAAATCCACATCCCCTACCAGTTTCTTCGGCGCGACGCGGTTGATGCCGACGTCGATGACCGTCGCCCCGGGCTTCACCATATCGGCGGTGACGAAGCCCGGCCGGCCCACAGCGGCCACGAGGATATCCGCCTCCCGGGTGATGGCGGCCAGGTCCTTCGTGTGGGAGTGACAGACCGTGACAGTGGCGCTGCGCTGCAGCAAAAGATTCATCATCGGTTTGCCGACGATATTGCTGCGGCCGATGACGACCGCCCGGGCCCCGTCAATCGGAATCCCCGCCAGCTCCAGCATGCGGACGCAGCCGGCGGGGGTGCAGGGCACCAGCGCCGCCTCGCCGATGGAGAGCCGGCCGACGTTCACCGGATGAAAGCCGTCCACGTCCTTCGCCGGGTCGATGCGGAAAAGCACCTCGGACTCCGCCGCCGCCAACGCTTTCGGCAGCGGCAGTTGGACGAGGATGCCGTGGATTCTCTCATCATGGTTCAGATCGTCGATTTTTGCCAGCAGTTCCTCTCTCGTCGCTGTCTCCGGCAGTTCCACCGCCAGGGAAAAGAGCCCCAGCTCGTCGCAGGCTTTGTGCTTGTTGCGGACATAGACCTCGGAAGCCGGATCATGGCCGGCGATGACTACCGCCAGCCCCGGCGTCACGCCGGTTTCCCGCCGGAGCCTTTCCGCCTCCCGCCGGGCTTCCTCCCTGATCTTCGCCGCGAATTCCTTGCCGTATAAGATTCGTGCCGTCATAGTATCCCTCCTGTCTCATTATAACTTTTTTACCGTTCCCATGGCAACTGGTTTCTGCTATCCTCCCATCAGGCCGCCGCCTGACACGAAAATGACGGCTGGTCAGGCGGCGGATTGTCCGGGGCAAATGGCGGATTGCCATCGCCCCACTTTCCGCCGCCTCCATCGGCACCGCCACCGTCACCGTTGCCGCCATCGCCAGTCTGTCCATCCATGCCATCCGCCCCGCCGCCATCTTGCAGGGCAGAAGCCTCGGCTCGTTCCGTCATGTAGTCAAGGAAATCTTCTATCGATAGCTTCGGCATGATTTCGGATAAATCGATATACTCTCCCATATCGTCATCGCTGGGAGATGGCTCAGTAGTATCATCCCATGCGGGCGGATTGTCTTTTGTCCAGTCAGTTATAGCATCCTTCGTGCGATCATAGATGTAATCTAGGAGGTCAGAAAGAGTAATCTGGGGGACGGCTTCCTCGCCATCAGATGGGTTCTCGAGCTGAATGGTATTATCCGTGTTCATGTTCGTATTGTCATTCGTTGAAGGTTCGTTCTCCAGTTCCTGCTCAATGAGCGATTCTTGGGCAGAGTCTGTACCATCGCACAAATTGTTGATCCCATCACCTATGCCAGCAATTTCACTTTCAATACCTATGCTATGTGCAAAAAGGACAGTTCCCATTAATGTAAATCCCATAGAAATGTATTGAGTTTTTTGGACACCATCTCCTTGAGAATACTTGGACAATAACTTCCAGAGATCACCTGCCACTCCTAAACAGTCTGAGGCAACCTCGATGGAAAGAGGGTTTTTATCATTATTGTAATTTAAACTTGTTAGATTGTATGAAGATTTCGCGGCATATACAATATTGCTCCATTTGTTCTTGCCAAAATTAGATGTTGCTTTAGTTAATAAATCTGCAAAATTAATTGCGATTGCGGACTCATCCCATAAATCATTATCGGATTCATCATCTTGGAGTTCGCTGTTTTTCTTGTCATCACTGATTTTATGAGAAACAATGCCTAGCATGTTTTCTATTATCTCAACAACATATATTTTTAGTGTTTTAGACATGATTTACACCTTTTCTTTTAATAAGTGCTTAAACCTTGGCTCAATGAAAAGGGACAAATATAGCAGCAAGAAAAAACTAGGGTAAAGGATAAAATCGCAAGTTGGTCCCCACTGATTGAAAGAAGCAACATTCTCGTTTGCGCTTTGAACATCATATATGATTTCATTATCAATGGATATTTGATATATATATCGATGATTTTTTTCTTTATACCAGATTTTTACCTGATGTCCAAAAGCCATCCTCTTTATTTGTAGGTGTGAAGGCGCTCCTTTAGGACTAAGGCTGAAATCAAAAACAGGCATATCATAGCGTTCTCCATCTCTCGTTTCCACCCCGAGATTAGGATTCCCCTTTTTCGGAATTGCATATCCAAAGCCTTCGACATAATCCAAAGACTCCAATGATTCTATGTGAATAGGTGTATAAAGCAAGTTAAATCGCCAGGCAATTGCAATAAATATCACACAAAAGCCAAAACACAAACATAATTCCCTTGTGAATTCTCTCAGTCGATACTGTTTTTTCGCAATCTTAACTAAAGCAAAGCACTTATTGGCAAAGAGAACGATTGCACAACCTGCAAGCAAAAACCACACCATTGGCCAAAAGGGCATGACAGCACCTCTTTTGCTCTATAAATTCATAACCCTTATTTCCCGTGTAATAAACTATGTATGGACACTGTTTTATATTCGTTCCCACCGTTTATTCACCTTGTTTTTTTCCGCAATTGCAGGCGCTAACTGTTTGACAGCATGGAACTTGCTTAGTGCCACAATTCCACGGATAACATCCATTCCAATTATGACTTGTTCCCACGAGTCTGTTTTGCCCCGTTCTCTAGAAAATAATACCCTCAATGCGCCATCAGTGACCGAAACTCCAAACTCTCCGAAAGACATTGCTTACAGTACCTCCGATTTTGTTGGTTCTTTCTGGAACCACTTCTTCAACCGTATATAACGTTTATTCACCTTTTCGCTACGTCTCCATATGCAAAAATATAGCCACCATGCAGATACAAAAAGATAAGAAACCGGCACCCTTTTCCGATTAAACCCATCGATCTTTGCATTTGCCGCTGCAATATCAAAAATAATTTTGTTGTTTATAGCTATTTGGTAAATAAAGCCCTTGCCTCCCATGAATATCCCGTGCTGTTTATACCATATCCTGATTGTTTTTCCAATCATTTTAGTATCATCAATATTATCATCAACCAAACTGAAATCAAATGATGGTGTGAACTGACCATTATTTCGATTTGTGTTTATCTTGAAAGAAGATATGCCCTTTCCCAATCCGTTATTGATAGATTTACGTAGTTCGTTTAATCGAAATATAATGTTTGACACATTATTTATAGTTAGAAATGTACCTGCTTTCATTTGTTACAGTTCCCCCATTCTGTATATCATCTTTTATATTTTGGGAAAATAATGAAATAGAAATACACATATAAATAAATTGTCGTTAAAAGGCTGAGCGTGCTTGTCGGCACCCAACGATTAAATACACTAACATTATTGTTGGCCTCTTGTAAATCATAAATGATAACATCCTCAAGAGAAAGTTGATAGATATATCGATGAAATTTTTCCTTATACCAAATTTTTACGGGCTTGTCAAAAGCCTTTTTTATTGTTTCTCCTATGGGAGTTTTATCTCCTACAAGACTGAAATCAAATATAGGGCTATCATAGAGTGTCCCGTCTTTTCCTTTAATGCCTAAATTGGGCGCGTCCTTATTTTCTTTTTCATAGCCAATCCCTTCAGCAATACATAGAGTGCTTAATGATTCTGGCTGGAGGGGAGTATGAATTAAATCAAAATGCCACACGACAATTATAAGCAATATATAAACAGCAATGCATAATGAAATGTCGTCAATGAAACATTCACGTGTTTTTGTAGTTATATATTTTTTTAGCATACGATAGCAATCTACAAAAAAAAGCCCCATAGCAATAACAGAAACAAAAATATAGAAAACCGGACCAAAAAGTCCACCAAATAATCTAAAAAAAGCATCCATAGATTATTCCTTTCTACAACTCTCATAAAATACAATCTATTTCTGTCATTAATATAGTTTTAACCCTTCAGCGTTTTTAACTGCAATGTAATGCGCATCCACATTTAATCCTTTTGTAAATAATTCTATATAGTCTTTATTCAAGTTTAATCTCCTCCCCGGAATGAGCTTTTACTTTGTATTTTGGGAAAATAATGAGTTTGAGGATTTTGCGAAACCCCGAAATAGCAATGAACAGATAGAAAGTAAATTCACAATCCTGGCGTAAACGCACCATCAACGACACGAAAGCCCTTTTTCCGTCCATCCCTTGCGTGCATAGACGAAAAAAGGGCAGACGTATCCCGCGCTTTTCGAGCCTTGGTTTCCA
>JAEEGN010000132.1 GCA_016280345.1 Selenomonadaceae bacterium
CGCCTGCTCCGGCACCGGCGGGCGGCGGGCACGGCGCTGGCGGCGGGGCTCCTGCTGCTGGCGGCGACGCGTTTTCACCGTCCGCCGGAAATGACCGTCCACTTCATCGACGTCGGCCAGGGGGACGCGGCCCTCGTCACAACCCCTCACGGCCGGGCCTTCATGATCGACGCCGGCGGCAGCCGGGACCCGTCCTACGATATGGGCAGCCGCGTTGACGTCCCCTATCTGCTCTGGTACGGCGTGCGCCGCCTCGATTACCTGTTCCTGACCCATGCCCATGAGGACCACGCCGCCGGGGCCGCCGGCATCCTTCGCCATCTGCCGGTGGGGCAGGTGGTGACCGCCCGCGAGGGCCGGGGCGCTTACCGGGCCTCGCTGGGCTTCTCCGGGGCGGAAATGGAGCGGACAGACTTCGTCGAGGCGCAGGCGGGGGCGGAAATCGAGCTCGACGGCGTCGTCATCGAGATCCTCTTCGCGCCGCCCCGCGAGGTCCGGGACGGCAACGAGCTTTCCAACGTCATCCGGGTTCGCTACGGCGAGGTTTCCTTCCTGTTCACCGGCGATCTGGTCCGCTCCCAGGAAGCGGCCCTGCTGGCCGCCGTCGATCCCGCCAGCACCGTCCTCAAAGTGCCCCATCACGGTTCGCGCACCTCCAGCTCGCCGGCGTTCCTGGAGGCGGTCCATCCCGGCTATGCCGTCATTTCCGTGGGGGCGGACAACTCCTTCGGCCACCCGGCGCCGGAAACGCTGGCGGCGCTTTCGGCCCGGGGCGCCGTCGTTTACCGCACCGACCGGCATGGCGCGGTGCGCTTTGTCACCGACGGGCAAAGCCTGGAGGTCCACCCGTTCGCGCCGTGATCCCTCCCCGTTTCCTGCCGCCAGTCCCGGGGAAACATCCGTTATAGGACAAATAGCCAAATCAGGCCGAAGGATATATTTTTCCCGGCCGGCCTTTTCCGATGTATGTTGAGAAACCTTGAACCGCAAGCCTTTTCACCGTGTCGCGGCAGGCGCGGGACAGGGCGGCGGCGGGGCGGGATGGCAAAACCCATTGAAAAAAACGCGGATATATACTATTATTATAGTGGTAAATATATGAGGTGAAAGATTTTTCCTAATGTTAAAAACAGGCCGGATTGGCTGCCGTGGTGAAGCGAGGATAGAACATTGGCGATCAAGGTCTTGGTGGCGGACTCGAGTCCGTTGTTTCGGCAGGGCATCCAGTCGGCCCTGTCAAGGGATGGGAACGTGGAGATCATCGGCGAGGCCGGTGAGGGTCAGGAGGCGCTGGGAAAGGCGCTGGTGCTGCAGCCGGATATCCTGCTGCTCGACGTCAGCCTGCCCGGGCTCACGGGGCTGGCAATCGTGCGGCAGCTTCACACGGTGAAGTCGGAGGCCCGGGTCATCGTGCTGACCTCCCACAGCGACGAGCATTTCGTATTGGATATGTTCCGCAACGGCGCCCGGGGGTACCTCCTGAAGACCGTGCGGCCGCAGGTGCTGCGGGAGGCGATTCACCGGGTGGCGCAGGGCGGTTTTTTCCTCGATGAACGGTTGGCCGGCGTTTTCGGCGGCGTGGCGCCGGACATGAATCTGGCTGCCATGGCGACGGAGCGTTGGCGGAGCAACCAGGCGGGGCGGCTGACGGCGCAGGAAATGACCGTGCTGGACGCCATCGCTCGGGGATTTTCCAACCGGGACATCGCCAGGACGTTGGGCGTCAGCGAAAAGACGGTGAAGAACCAGCTCACCAGCATCTTCCGCAAGCTGGGCGTCAAATGCCGCACCCAGGCCCTGCTGACGGCGCTGCGCCGCAAATACGTGAGCCTGGAATAAAGGCCGAAAAACGAGACGGAAGCCAAAAAAGCTGTCCGCCGGGGGAAATCCCCCGGCGGACAGCTTTTTGACGTTCGCGCGCCGGATTTGGGAAAGGCGCGCCCCGTCATTCTTCGCGTAAATCTTCAGGTTTGCGTAAAGTGAAGGGAGTGAAATGCCTGTGCATACGCGATGAGCGAAGGCTTACGCCGCTTGCTCCCCCCGTGACATGCCAGTGGCATGTCACGCCCCTCCCGGAGGGGGGCGAGCAGAGCCGTC
>JAEEGN010000133.1 GCA_016280345.1 Selenomonadaceae bacterium
AACACCCGCATCTTTGCCCTCAACCTTACCGCGCCCTCACGCCAACACCTCACGCTTTTTCATGCGGTAGGCTCCCTCCGCCCCTTCGTGGCACCTTCCTCCGGGAGGGAGACTCCGCAAACTCTACCCTTTTCCCTCCTTCCGCTCTTCCAACAAAAATCCCCCCGCGCGTCCGCGGGGGGATTTTTTTGTTGCTTATGAGGTTTTGCCTCGAAGATGAGCCTTACGGCTTACTTCTTGACAATGTCGGTGCCGGTGACCTCGTAGGTCGTGGTCACAGCGCCGTTGATGCCGTCGGTGAAGAGGACCTGATAGGTCGCACTGCCGGAATCCTGGAGGAACGCCGTCGCGCCGGTGTTCTTGTTCTGGATCTGCAGGTAGTTGCCGCCGTTCAGGGTGGTCTTCGTCGCTACGACGGAGCCGTCATCGACCATGTCATAGAGCATGACCTTGTCGCCGACGCCGACGTTGTTGATAACATCCTTACCGTCGCTCTGGCCGAAGTAGAAGATATCCGTAGCCTCAACGCCCAGAGCGTCGATGCCGCCGCCGTACATGACGTCGTTCGCGGAGCCGCCGCCGTAGAGGGTGTTGAACACGCCGTTGCCGCCCGTGAGGGTCTCAGCGATGGAGCCGTTACCAGCCAGGAAGTTGTCGCCGCCGTTGGAGCCGGTGACCTGGGTGATGTAGCTGTAGTTCTCGCCCGCCTCGAAGTACCGGCCGCTGTTGCCAAGGTCGATCTTGACGCCGAAGGTGAGGCCGGAGACGTCGATGGCGCTGCCGCCGTTCTTGGAGCCGTAGTAGTACTTCGCAACCGTGGCGTCGGTGACGACCTCGGTGGAGTTCTGGGCGATAGCCGTCAGGCGCTCGTTGCCGCCGGTCAGGCCGTTGCGCAGAACGGCGTGAGCCGAGATGCTGTCGTTGCCGTTCGCCATCTGGAGAACCAGGCTGCCGCTGCCGTTGTTAAGGGTCAGCGTGCCGGCGCCGGCCGCCCAGTTGTAAGCCGCGCTGGTGCCGTTCATCAGCGTGCCCTCGTAGAAGAGAACCGCGTCATCGGAAGCGCCGAAGCCGCCGTCGAAGTTCTGGACGGTATCCTTGCCGGTGTAGCGCGCGATACCGAACTCTTCGCGGGAAGCGTTAATGGCCGTGGTGTTGACCAGGGAGTCGTTGCCGAGACCGCCGGCCAGGGTGTCGCCCGTGCCCGCGTACATCGTGTCGGCGAGATCGCCGCCGATGATGGTGTCGGCCGCGTCGTTGTTGGCACCGGTCAGAACCATCGCCACCTTGACGTGATCCTTGGAGCCGTTGATGTTGGAGCCGTAGTCGGTTGCGAACCAGACAGCCTGCGTCGCGTTCGCGCCATAGAGCGTATCCTGGACGTAGACCTGAACACCGGCGTCGCCCTCGGTCGGGGTGACGTTGGCGTTGAAGGAGCCGTTCTGCGCCGTGACGACGGTGCCGTCCGCCTTGAAGACGGAAGTCGCACCCTTGAAGGCCGCTTCCTTCAGGTCGCGGGTGCCGTCCGCACGGACGAAGGCAACCTCATCCGCACCAGCCAGGATATCCTTGTCAGCGATGCTGTAGTTGTTGATGACGACTTCCTGACCAGCCTGAACAGCCGAAGCATCGATGACATCGACGCCCTTCACAGCCGCGGTGATGGTATCGTCGCGGAGCGCGGCGGTGACCGTGGAGTGCTTCGCGTTCAGCGTGACCTCGTTGCGGCCGCCGGACTCGGACAGGTCGAAGACATCCTTCTCGCTACCGCCGATGATCGTGTTGTTCGTGAGGTTACCGCCGATGGTGACGATGTTGTGGCCCGTGGAACCGCCGGTCTCCGGATCGGAAGCGTCGCCGACCAGGTTGACGAAGTTGTAACCGGTGGACTTATCAGTCGCGATATTGCCGTTGTTGTCCTTGCCGAGGACGATGGAGTCGTCGCCCTGGCCGCCGACAATCGTGGTGTAGCGGGCGTTGACGAGGTTGATGGAGTCGTCGCCGGTGCCGCCGTTGAACATGGCCTGCTCAGCCGACCACGCGAAGATGGAGTCGTCGCCGACGCCTGCCTTGACGGAGGTGTTGTTGGCGCGGGCAATGTTGCCGCCCCAGCTCTGGCCCGCCTGGCTGTCGAAGAAGATGTAGTCGTTGCCGGCGCCGAGGTTCAGGACATCCTTCTCGACGTCGCCCTTGGTGAAGAACAGGCTATCAGCCGAGACACCGCCGTTGATGGTGGTCCAGCCGTCGCCGCCGATCAGGCTGACGAGGTTGTTGTCCTCGACGAGGTCAACATAGTTGAAGCCATCGGTGTTGGTACCCGCCGCCGTGCCGTCGAAGATGAGGGTATCGTCGCCGGTGCCGCTGTAAATCGTCTCATAGGTAGCCTTGATGTAAACGCTGTCAGCGCCGGTGCCGAGGTCGAGCTTGTGGCCGGTGCCGCCGGTGATGGTGACGGTATCGTCGCCGCCGCCCAGCGTGTACTTGCCGCCCAGCGCGCCCTCGATGTAGAGGCTGTCAGCGCCCATGGCCAGAACGACCGTCTGGTCAGTAGCCTGCGGCTGGATGTGAACCTTGATGCCCCGGGTACCGCCGAGGATGGTGTTGTTCTTGCCGTTGTCATCGACTTCCATGACCGCCGTGTCGGCAATCTTCGAGACATCGACATAGTTGGAAGTACCGGCAACCGCGATAACATCGGAGCCAGTATCGCCACTGATATAGCCGGCCATTACCGTGTTGAAGGCACCCGTGACCTTGATATTGTCATTGGTCGTGGTGGTCGTGCCATCATTGATATTGACGGTGTTGCTGGTGCCGGTGACCGTGACATTATCGTTGCCGTCGCCTACGCTTATCTTATTGTAGTTACCGGTGATGGAAGCATCATCATTGCCGTTGCCAAGGTTAATCTTGTTGCTGGCGCCGGAAACCGTAACCTTATCAGTAACATCGCTGCCCGAGAAGGTGTACCCAGAACCCTTGATGGTGACCTTGGTCATTCCCTGGGTGGCCTTCGGATTGCTCTTAATCGTACCGTTCGTTCCTTCAGCCGAAACCTTCCCATCGTCCTGAAGAATGAGCGTATCCTTGTTGCCCTGATCCGTTACCAAATTTACGGTCTTGATGCTAACGGTATTCTCAGCGCCAAGAATGAAAGCGTCCTCAACGGCAGCGCCCAAGGTGACCTGCGCCTGCACCGCGTCGATGGTGTCCTTCTTGCCCGCGGTGACAGAGATGTAACCGCTGGCACCGGAAACGCTCACATAGTGCTCGTTGCCGCCCAGAGCCTTGACGGTGGCCAGGGTGCCGGCAATCTTGATGGTATCCTGCGCGCTGGTCGCGGCGAGGGTTACGAAGCCGCGCTCCGCCGTAGCGCTGGTGAAGGTGATCTCGTTCTTCTTGCCGGAGATGGAGAGATAGCCGTTCGAAGCCGAAACGACGTTGCTGTCGCCAGCGATGGTCGACCACTTGGCCGTGGTGCCAATGACACCGCCCGCGATAACGGTGTTCTTCGTGGACTTCGCAGCGATGGAGAGCACGCCAGCGCCGCCCATGACTACAGTGTTGCCGCCGTCGCCGTTGATGATGACCCAATCAGCCGCTTCCGCCGAACCGGTGTTGATGCTGTTGCCCTTGTTGGCAATCTTGACGGTATCATCGTACTGGCCGAGCTTGACCGACCACTTATCGCCGGACTTCGAGCTCAGATTGACGAAATGACCGACATTGTAGGCGGAATTCCACCAATCCTTGTCCTCGACGAACTCCATCTTCGTCGACGTGCTGCCCGATACGGTCTTCAGATAGCCCGGGGTGTAGTTGGCCTCATAGGTGTAGAGACCGTTCTCCTGGGTAATCTTCGCCAGAACTACCGTCTGGCCCTTCAGCGTGCCGCCCGCGGTGATGAAGCCAGCGGTAAGGTTCGCCTTGTCGGACAGAGAGAAGTAACCAGTGGAGAACTTGCCTGCTTTGGTGACCAGACCGAGGTCAGCCGAAACAAAACCTGCCATAGATGTAACAACCTCCTATAAAATAAATGATTTCGACGGGGGCGGGGAGGCCCCCGCCATCGCCTGCCGCCGGGCATGGATGGATTTACCCGGCAGAGTCCAAAAGACTTTACCCTAGAATAGCACAAGCCCTGCCCCTTGTAAAGAGATTTTGGGAAATTTTTTTATTAAAAACTGTGATTTTTCGCCAAAAAAATTTTTCTCTCGCCCGAAAAAACCGCCTCCGTCGTCCGTTTTTTTGGTACAAATTTCCTAAGATTTCCCGCCGCGGACACAAGATGTTGTGGCCAAACGCGCCCCACCCGCCCGCAGCCCAACCCCTCGCTCCCATCGACTACAGAAGCAAAAACGAAAGCAATCCCTATCGTTTTCCCTGTCCCCAAGCGAAGAAAGGGTTAATGCATGACCGTTTGCATGAACCTTTATGTCCGGCGCAGCGCTGGATGCGGCAAATGTATTTCATTCTGCACAAGCTTATAGTGTCGTGCCCCTTCCCTCTGCCCTTCCGGAAGGAATCAATGGAACATATGCAGAAATCCCCCGCCTCCTTTTGATCGGAAGCGGGGGATTTCTTTGTTTCTTTTAGATGAGCTTGTCTTCGCTGACTTCGCGGACGACGGCGGACTGGATGCCGACGGCATGGGCACCGGACTCCTGGTCGCAGATGAGGTCGCCGGTGACGAAGACCTGCAGGGCCGGCTCGACGGCGGCCCGGTCAAGGCCGGGCGCCGGGTCGGACAGGGAGTAGGTCTTGACTTTGCCGTTGTCAAGGGCATAGGCGGCTTTGAGTGCCGTAGTGGTTTTGACTGCCATGGGTTTCACCTCCTTCATGATGGGATTTTCCGGACGCCAGCCGCCGGCGCGGCGTCAATGCGCCGCCGCGTTCCTGACGGCTTCGCTGCCCCGGAGGGCCGATCAGTCCTCGACGAGGACGGCGGTGTCCTGGCGCTCGATCTGGCCGAGGGCGTGGATCTGGAGCGCGGCCAGGCCGCTGCCGGCGCTGTAAAGCGCGGCGCTAGTGGCATTCGGATTGATGGAGCCAAAGGTGCGCCCGGCGTAGATGGTCTTGCCGCCGCTGGAGGTTCCAGTGGCGACGCGAAGGATGAGCTTGGTGCTCTTCCCGGTCTCAACGACTGCCATGTCGTATCACCTCCTTTCACATGGGTATATGCCGAAAGGGGTGAAAAATACAACGCCGCGGGAAATTTTTGGAAAAGAATTTTGAGGAACGAGGTTGAGGGTTTAGGGGGGATAAAAAGAAAACGCCCGCGGCATCGTTCAGCAGGGGAACGGTTCCGCGGGCGTTTTGTATGGGGTTGTGGTGTTTCTGCAGGCGTTTGGGTTCGGTGGTTTTACGATGGCCGCTTACTGCTCCGTCTGGCTCTCCAGCGCCCGGATCCTGTCCTCCGTCCAGCCGGAGACTTTGGCGATAAGCGTCAGCGGCATATTCTCCGCCAGAAGATTCCGTACCATACCAGCCTGCCCCTGCTCTATGCCCTGTTCGCGGCCCTGGGCGATGTAGGACTCACGGGCGTCGTCTTCATTCCATACCAGGCTGACCATGTCAAATACCTCCCTTTGGTGCTTTTCCAGAAAAACTTTCATGATGTCGTTTTTGATGCAGTAACGCAGGGCTTCTTCGACGGCGGCGTCGCGGCGCTGGCCGTCGCGCTCGTTTTGCCGGATGCGGTCGATGAAGAAGCTGTAGTCGTGGACGGGGCGGCAGTCCCGCAGGAGTTTCGCCTGCCGGGGGTAGTGAATGTCGTGGATCGTCACGGTGAGATCGATATCGGATTTCGCGCCTTTGGGAAACGCGTCCGAGAGACGAACCGTCACGATTTCCGGGCACTCGCCCAATCCATTGTAAAAGCCGAAAAACCGGGGTGCCGGGATCGGGATGGTTTTCTTGCGATAGATCGCGTCCCTGGAAACGATCCCCTGATAGAGTATGGCTAGATAGAAAAGCATCCGCAACGGCATATTCCCGTTCCAGGTACTCTGATGCTCATGCGGTGGTGCACTAGACTCAGCTGCGCCCTTCGGGCTTGCTTCGTCAAGTGCACTGCGCCTACATGAAATCTAAGCTCACCTTCGCCCTGCAGGCTCGGTTCACTAAGATTTCATAGTAAAGACAAAACTCTCGTCATCAAAAAGATAGGAAATATCATTCCGATAATGGTTGAAAAGGATGTTCTCAACGGTGTTTTCCTTTGCCCGGTCGGGGGCAAAGGTTTCGCCGGTGACACAGGCGGCGAGAGCGAGGAAGTTTTCCTTTTCCCGGAAGAAGGAGCGAAAAACAGTGTCCTTGTAAGTTCGGTTCACAGTGGTCATGGCTTTCCTCCTATGATAAGTATTGCACAAAACCGGCGTTCTGCGAAGGATTTTCCGAAAATATCCGGGAATGCCGCCCCCTTATGGCAGCGAAGCGGCGTCTCCGGCGGCGGATCCGGCGGTGAGGCGGCGCAGGAGGCTTTCCTGCTGCTCGCGGACGATGTCGGCGTGGAGGGAACGGGCGTCGGCCAGATGGCGGCGGACGGTGGCGGCGGACCAGCCGAGAGGGATGCGGCGCCCGTCGGGAAGCTCGATGGCGGGGCGGACGGCAGGCAACGCTTCCGCCGCGGGGCCATTTCCCGCGAGGACGCCGTCAGGAGTTTTTTCCGCGGCAGCATCGTCAGCGGCTGACACCGGGGCGCGGCGGCGGGCCGTTCTGCCGGGTTTCGCCGACGCGGCGGGCAGGCGCTCCG
>JAEEGN010000134.1 GCA_016280345.1 Selenomonadaceae bacterium
GTCGGGGGAGTAGTAGAAGTATCCGTGAAATCAATCGACCGGGCCGCAATCTTACGCTCGCCGTCCGTCGCCGAAAGCGTGTCAGTGACCTTTAAGGCATTGATGATATTGATTCCCTTCAGGTCGCTGCCACCGGATCCAGCCGCCCCGGTATTGATTTCCGCCTTGAATGTATTTCCCGACGGCGTCATCTTGACCGTCTGGGTGGCAATCTGAACCGACCGGCTCGCTTCATCCCAGATATATGCCACACCGTCTTCGCCGAAAAAGTTCAGTCCCGTGGCCGGGAACTTACCATCCGGATACTCCGTAGACGTTGTCGTATCCGGCACCAGCACATCCATACCGGCCCCTGCCTTGTGCTGGGCGTTAAAGTCCGTCAGCAAAAACGCCGCCATGTCCGCCAACTGGTCTATATAGCCCTTGTCTTCCGCGATGGCGTCCACCTGCGCCTTCAGCTTGCCCGTTATGGGATCTAAAGTAACTCCCGTATCCCCAAGTTCGATATTATAGTCGGTAATACCATAGTCGGGATTAGGAATCCCCACGACAGTACCCGTGCCCGGATCCTTCGGCCCCAGAGAAAGGTTCAGCTTACTGATGCCGCTGACCAGAGACGCGCCGTTGCAGACCACGGTGTACATGCTGTTCTCGTTGTTCTCATAAACGGAAACACTCACGAAACCCGAGAGCTCGTCCACGACCTTGTCCCGGGCGTCGCGCAGGTCATTGGCCATACCGCCGGCAGACTCACGGCTCATGATGGATTTGTTCAGCTGGACAAGCTGATCCGTCAGTTCGTTGACCTTGCCAACGTTGATGCGAAGGTCATCGTACTCCGATTTAATCTGCTCCTGAAGCTGCTTGCCCGCCATGTGGACACGTTCGGACACAATCCGCCCCCGCTCCAGGACAGCGATGCGCTCGCTGGTGGAACTGGCGGTCGCCGAGAGATCAACCCAGGATTGATAGAACGTATCGAGGGCATTCTTGACACCGGTATCGTCGGAGTCGTCAAAGATGACCTCGAGTTTGTCGTAATTGATGCGACGGGCGTCATAGTACTCCTGATCACCGTATTCCCGCCAGTACTGCTTATCAGCATAAACGTCCCGCGCCCGCGTAATCGACAACGAATCGTTCCCGGCGCCGATGTACTGCTTGATGCCGTTGGCGTACATGGAGTCCGCCATGACCGCTGCCTGGTTCACGCTCTGCCGCGAATATCCCTCCGCGTTGGCATTCGTTATATTATGTCCTACTGTTTCCAGGGACAACCGGTTGGTGCTGACGCCACGATACATCGTATTGAGCCCGGCAAAAGTCGAACGCACTGCCATTGGAACCTCATCCTTTCCCCAATTGTTAAACTCTCCTCAATAACAACGATAAACCCGTCAAACGGACTGATCAAACAGCTTGCGCCCTTGCACCGCCTTCGGCGCCTGCTCTGGACCTGCATACCCCGGTCCTGCTTGCGCCTGCGTCATAACATTGATATTGAAGCTCAGATAGTCCAGATCCCTTGCCAGCAACGATTGGCTGGTAAAGCTCAACTGTTTCAATCGCTGGAACGATTCGTCCAGGCTCTTCAAAAATTTGCGGGCCTGAAGCTTTTCCCGGGAATAGGGCTGACGCCGGACCGCCTCCATCATCGTAGGCGCTCCGGCGCGCTGCAAGAAATCTTCTTTTTCCTTTTCCAACGCAGCAAGCGCTTCCACCAACTGTTTCACCGCCTGCGCCGCCTGGCCGACTGCCCGACCGTTCAAATTGTCTTTGAGCGTTTGCCGTTGCTTTTCTGCGGCCTCATTCAATTCATCACAAAGTGAAAGCTCCTTCTCCAGAATACGAAGCGCCTCTTCCATAGCCAATCCCCTCATGCCTGAAAGTCGAACTTCTGTTGCCGCGTGACGATTTCCTGGCCGCGCTGACCATAGCCTTGCTCCACCTCGGCGTTACTGAGGCGGTTCAAATGGTAACTGACAGCCGACAAAGCACCCTGAATCAAAAACTCGTTGTCACCGCTGACCATCTTTGCCTGCTCTACCATATCATCCAGTTTTTTATGGATTGCTTTAAGTTGCGGCCGTATCTCCCGCGGACTGACAGCCAAGACTTCATTCATCGTCATTTCCGGAATCAACCTGGGTTCCTTCTTGGAAAGAGCCTTCAATAACTTCTGTCGGCCGTTCTCTAACTGCTGAATCTCGTCAATGACAGACTGTTCTGCATCCAGCAACTTCTCCAGACGCTTCATGTCTATGGCCACCAAAGTATCCCGCTTGGCTTTCCCTATGGCGATCAATCGCTCATACGCCTCCGCGAGCGATCCCAGTACCTGTATCATATCCCGCCACATGATTTTTTCTCTCAAAAGCGTGCCAGCATGCTAGCCGCGATATTTTCGTTACTGACATCATAGGCGCCTGCAGAGACCAGGCTTTCCAGCGACTCCACCCGATCCGGCCGGACCTGATCCCTGTCAGCGTTCTTCTTGAGCTTTTGCAAAAGTGCCGCAAAGTTCTGCCCCTGCTTTGAAAAGACGACTTCGCTGGCTTGGGAGACGGATTCCGTCCGGCGAGGAGCCGCTGCTCGATTCTGCTGCACAGCATACGCGCCTGCAATGGCCTGTACATTGTTGTTGATAATCATACTTGTCACCGCCTTCATATTGGATGATTTCCCAAAACCATCCTTTCTGCCTATCCATCGAAAAAAAAAGCGGGAAGCTTAACTCCCGCTTTTTGAACAAAACAAGTATTAATCTTTTAGAATCACTGGTTTTCTCTATTTTTCACCCATTTTTATCGGCTACAAGAAATCCCCGCGCGAAAATCATTTTTTAAGGCCCATGTCAAGGGACTTAATGGCTTTCGCCGCGGCAGCCTTTGCTGCCTCAGCGGCGGCATGCTTAATTAGCTTATCCTTCGAGCGCTCCATTTCCTTCTGCAACTCACCATTGCACTTCTCGCAGAAGCGGCCCTCTTTGATGGAGGTTCCGCAACGCTCGCACGGGTACTCCAAAGAAGCCCCCTCGGTGACGAACCAGCCGTCCCGAATCATCCGCATGACAAGACGCTCCTTAACCCCCAATGCATCAACAATATCTTTGACCTTGGAATTCGGGTTATCGCGTACATATGACGCAATCTCCTGCATCGTTTCCTCTTCTTTTTCAAAGCAATCGCGGCAAAGGCCGACGCCCGTATCGACAAAAATCCTGCCGCATTCCGGACAATTCTTCAGCTTGTTCGCCATTCTGATATCCCTCCTAAGACCTTTAGAACCTGCCTTTATTATACAGGATTTTCCCCTGCAGGGCAAGGGGCCGAAAAACATGTCCCCATACCACCCCCCGTAAAGAATGCGCGGCTTTCATTTCAGCATGTTTCGCAAGAATGCCTGGGTACGCTCCTCACGGGGATGCGCAAAAATCTTCTCCGGCTCTCCCTGCTCAACAATGACACCGTCCGACATGAAGATGACCTGGTTTGCCACCTCCCGCGCAAACGCCATCTCATGGGTCACCACCACCATAGTCATGTGCTCCTCCGCCAGGGTCCGCATCGTCCGAAGGACCTCCACGGTAAGCTCCGGGTCCAGGGCAGAAGTCGGTTCGTCAAAGAGGATGATATCCGGCTTCATCGCCAGGGCCCGGGCAATCGCCACTCGTTGTTGCTGCCCGCCAGAAAGCCGGGAAGGATACACATCACGTTTGCTGAGCAATCCGACCTTGCCGAGAAGACGTTCCGCCTCTTCTACCGCTTCTTCCCGCGGCCGAATTCGAACATGGACAGGCGCTTCAATGAGATTTTCCAGAACGGTCATATGGGGGAAAAGATTGAACTGCTGAAACACCATGCCCATATGTATGCAAAGCCGCCGGGCCGTCTCCGAATCGGCGTAGCGTGCTCCCTGGCCATCGTCTTTCACCAGGAATTTACCTGCAACCTCGATAGAACCCCGATCGATTGTCTCAAGGCGGTTCAAACAGCGAAGCATCGTGCTCTTTCCCGAACCCGACGGCCCGATGATGGCCAGCACCTCACCCCGGTGAACCTCAAAACTGATGCCAGAAAGCACTTGGAGGTCACCGAACCGCTTATGGATGTCCGTGACTCGCAGCATGTACTCGCTGCTATTCGTCGTATTTCCCATAATGTTCCTCCAGTTTCCGGAATATCCAGGTGAGAACTGCCGTCATTGCGAGATAGAACGCTCCTGCGATGAAAAACGCTGTCATATCGAAATCACGTTGCACGATTGTCCGGGCCACACGTAAAAGGTCGTTCATCGCCAAGATATAGATCAGCGATGTATCCTTGACAAGATTGATGGTCTCATTGCTGACCGGCGGTAATACCCGGTATATGACCTGCGGCAGAACGATGCGGCGCATGGTCTGTGTGTAAGTCATGCCCAACGACTTCGCAGCTTCATATTGTCCACGATCCACCGACTGAATACCGGCACGGAATATCTCGGCAAAGTAAGCACCATAATTCAGCGTGAATGCCAAGAGCGCTGAAGGCACAGGATCGAGCCGGATTCCCACAAGCGGCAGGGCAAAATAGACAAACAATAGTTGAAGCATGAGCGGCGACCCGCGCAGAATCCAGATATAGACCTCCATGAAACGTGACAGGATACGCACCTTGGAAAGTCTCGCCAACGCCGACAAGAACCCAAGCGGCAACGATAAGAGCAGCGTCACCAGGA
>JAEEGN010000135.1 GCA_016280345.1 Selenomonadaceae bacterium
ATCGATCCAGACCGACCAGTTGCGCACGTACCAGGAATCCATCGCCACCCGCTCCCCGTAGGTCGTATCGCTGCGGCCGTTCACCTGCCACATGCCGGTGATGCCCGGCGGCACGAGGTAGAAATCCTGGATGTAGTCGCCGTACTTGGCGATTTCCTCCCGCACGATGGGCCGCGGCCCCACCAGGCTCATCTCGCCCCGGATGACGTTCCAGAGCTGGGGCAGCTCGTCGAGGCTGGTGCGCCGCAGGAACGCCCCCACCCGTGTGACCCGGGGATCGTCCCGAAGCTTGAAGTCCCGCTCCCACTCCTCCCGGGCCGCCGGGTTCTCCGCCAGATACCGCTCCAACACCTTCGGCGCGTCCGGCACCATGGAGCGGAACTTGTAGCAGGGGAACTCCCGCCCCCCCTGACCGATGCGCCGGTGGGCGAAAATGACGGGCCCGGGGCTGTCGAGATAGATGGCCAGGCTCAGGAAAATCCCCAGCGGCACCACCACCACCATGCCGGCCAGGCTCACCACGAGATCGAAGAGCCGCTTGACGGCCCGGTTCGTACGGCGGGCCAGATTATTCTTCACCTTCAGCAGGATGATCTTCTCGTTGAGGAGCGTCTCCACCTCCAGCGCCGCCAGCGGCGTCCCGATGTAATCGGGGATGAAGGTCACGGAGCGCACCAGCGGCTGGATGCGGTTCACGAGCCGCACCTGCCGCTCCGGCGAAAGCCCCGGTGCCGTAATGATGACCGTCTGCACGCCGGTGGCCCGGATGACCGGCTCGATGTCGTCAAAGCCGCCCAGGATGGGGAAACGTGTCCCCAGCGTCTCGGACACCGGATGATCGTCGATGAACCCCACCACCCGGTAGCCGAAGGCCGAGCCGTCACCCAGCGAGCGCAGCACCAGCTCCGCCGTGCGCCCCGCCCCAACGAAGAGCACCGGCTCCTGGAAGAGCCCGTACCGGTTGATGAAGGTCTTGCCGGCGTAGCGCAGGCACAGGAGGAACGGGAACGCGAACAGCCCCGTCATGCCCACGAAGAGCCGGGAAAAGACCTCACCCACCTTGCCGAAGTACATCAGCATCGTCAGGATCAGGACGCTGTAAAAAACCGACCAGAATACGCTCTGGGCCATGCGCCAGAAGGGGGCCCGCCGAATCGGGGCCCCGGTGGCGTAGAGTACCGACAGGAAAATCGTCGGCACGATGATGTAGAGGTAAAACTCCGGGATGAAAAAGGTGGGCGCCGCGTTGGGCAGGACGTCCCGCCGCAAAACGTAGGCCAGAAGCTCCGCCCCCACGACCCCCAGATAATCGAGACACAGGAAAAGAACCGGCAGGATCAGGGACGAATACCGGTCCTGGCACGATATGCGTATGTCCTCCCGGTTCTCTGAATCTTTCATCGGTCCTCCATACCCCTCCCGGGATGGTTTTCCTGTTGATTTACGCCGGCTTCACGGTATTGGCGGCAGTGGCGGCCGCCTCCTTTTGCCGGGCGGCGTATTCCTCCGCTTTCGCCTTGTGTCCCAGGGCGCGGTGCGCCTCGCTCATCTCCTGGTAGAGCAGCCCCAGCTTTTCATGTACCATGTTGACTTCCATCGGGTTGTTCTTCTTGAACTCCCGCTCGTACGTCTCGCCCTTCTCGAAGTATTCCAAGGCTTTGGCGTACTTCTTCTCCCCGGCGAGGATATGCCCCATCTCCATATAGAAGTCCGGCATCGTCGGGAACGCCTTGAGTCCCCGCTTGATCACTTTGAGGCGCTCCTTCTCGTCCCCCAGCGCCCCCAGCGAGCTGCTCCAGACGCGGTAAATGGCGAAGGCGTCGGCGTTGGGTTCCTCGCCGATCTCCACCGACTTCTTCGCGTACTCGGCGCTCTTCCTGAAGTCCTTCGTATGGAAATACAACGACGCCAGATAATAATTGAGGTACAGCTTGTCGGGATGCGTCCGCTGCTGCTCCTCCAGCATCGAGATATTGCGCTTCGTCTTCTCCTCCATGCGCTCCGGCGAATAGCCCGTATGATAGATCAACAGGTCGTGGTCGTCGATGGCGATGTCGTTCTTGATATGGCCGTCCTTGAAGGCCAGATACTCGTGGATGGGATCCACGTAGCGCATCTCCGGATCGATCCGGAAAGCCCGCTCCGACTGGTCGTCCACCATCACGATCTTCTCCCGCTTCGAGTCGATGTTGCGTCGGGTGATCATCACGCCGTCGGTCTCCGAGCCCCAGAAGCGGCTCAGGATCATCTTGACGCGGCCCCGGGTCTCCATGGAGAAGAACTCGTCGGAGTCGAGGAACACGGCCCAGTCGCCCGTCGCCTTGTCGAGGGCGAAGTTGCGGGCCGCCGAGAAATCATCCTGCCAGTCGAAATGATAGACCTGGGGCGTGTACCGCCGGGCGATGGCCACCGAGTCGTCCTTCGACCCCGTATCCACCACGATAATCTCGTCCGCCTCGCCCTTGACGCTCTCCAGACAGGAGGCGATATCCGCCGCCGCGTCCCGCATGATGACCAGCGCCGACAGCCGCATCTGGACCTCCCGCAGCCAGATATAGTGAATGCCGAGGCCCGTCGGCAGGTCGAACTTCGCGCCGCCGGAGATCGTGCTGTACTTCTCCGCCCGGGCCACCACCGGCAGATAGGGCGCCGCCGGGCCCTCGAAATGGATCTCCCCCGAGTAGCCCACCGTCTGCGCCGCCTCGGCGGCGAATTCCTTCAGGGAAACGGTGCTGCTGCTCTTCACATAGACCGGCTGGCCGCTCTCGTAGTGCAGCATCAGATGAAGCGCCGCCGAAGCCAGATCGTCCACGAACAGGAACTGCCGCGTCTCCTCCATCGTCCCCGGGATCACCACCCGCGCTTCCTTACGGACCTTGCCCTGATGGAGCTTTGTCAGCACCAGCCGCGGATAGTCCTCATAGCCGAAGGAATCATCCCGGCTGCCGTACACGCCGTCGGCGAACAGGGCGAAGAAATGCGCCCCTTCTCTTTGATACCGCAGGCAAAGCTGACTCAGGAACAATCCCGGCCCCTGGTCCTCGTTGAGCAGCACGACGAGTCTCTTCACCCCGGCCTTGTGCGCCTCGGCCATCACCATCGCCGCCCGGGCCAGCCGCCGGCTCAGGTCCTCCGCCGGCTCCGGTCCGCCCAGCGGCGTCAGGCAGGGCAGGAACACGCCATCCGGCTTTTCCGCCCGGAAAAAGAGCGCCAGCGCCCGCTCGTCCGAAAGCTCTGCCGCCGTGCCCGGCCAGCCGGCCAGCCCGGTATAGCCGGACTGCGGCCCCACCCGGAGCAGCGCCGTGCCCAGGAACCCATCCTTTTCCGCTATGAAGAACCTGCTATTCGTATCCATTGTTCGCCTCACATCTGTCATCGCTGTAAAACCCCGCGCTTCCTTCGCCGCGGCCCGTTCCTTCCTATGCCTGCCGGAGCTTCTCCAGCCGGGCGTCCAGCGCCCGGTCCAGCTCCGCCCGCCGGGCGAAGAGATCGCGGTACGCCGCCAGCCGCTCCTCGTAGTGCTGGGAGAGCAATCGGTTCTCCTTCACGTAGCGGTAGGCCGCCGCCGCCAGCTTCTGCCGCTTCTGGCGGTCTTCCACCAGGAGCGCCAGCCGCTCGGCGAACTCCCGCGGATCGCGATAAAGGAATCCCGTCTCGCCGTCCTTCACCGTATCCCGGTACACCGTGGGCGAGGCCAGCACCGCCGCCCCGTGACCCGCCGACTCGATGAACTTGAGGTCGGACTTCGACCGGTTGAACACCGTATCGGACAGCGGCAACAGCGAAATGTCGGCGCTGTGCAGGACGTCGCAGTAAAACCCGTAAGACGTATATCCGTCGGGGAACTCCTGCCCCAGCATCTCCTTGTGGGGCGTCCGGATCGCGTTGAAGAACTGCGTGTCGAACAGCACCTTCACCCGCACCCGGTCGCCGTACTTCTCCAGCGCCGCGTTCAGCGCCGGCAGGATGTCCTGCCAGTCCTCCTCCCGGTTCAGCGCCCCGAAGAAGATCGTCACCGGCCCCTCCTTCGGATACCGGCGCGGCGCCGGCAACTCCCTGAGCTGGTTCGGGAATATCAGCACCTCGGGATTGTACTGCCTGAGATACTCCGCCAGCACCGGCGTCGAGGTCTGCACGGCGTGACAGCCGGCGAAGGTGATGAATTTCGTCTTCTTGTAGGCCGCCTCCCAGCGCAGCGGGATATCGTCGATCTCGTGGAGCAGCATATACCCCCGCTGCCGCGCCTCATCCACCGTACGCAGCGCTGCTTCCATATTCACGTCAAAAATCCGCTGGCGGACAAACAGCCGGTCCGTGATGTTTTCCGGCGGCAAATCGATGGGCACCTCGCCGCCTTTGCTCTCCTGTTCCTGATGCTCGAAACCCGGTGACGTCGCCAGGAACGCCATCGGATCGTAAATCCGGGGGCGACCCGTCACCCGGGCCTCTCCCAGAATTGTCTGCACATACAGCCGGGGCGGCATCTCGCCCTTCACCGCCAGAACGGCGAACTGCTTCGCCCAGGGATACCAGATACCGTGGGCGCCAATGGTCTGTCGCAGCGCCTCCATCGCCTCCAGCATCGCCTTCGTCTGAGGCAGCTGCGACAGTGGCTGGACGGCGGGGTCCTGCTGGTGCAGCACCCGGTCGATGGCGAGTCCGGCGCCCTCCAGCGCCGCCTTCGCCTGCTCCAGGAAAATCCCCGCCGGTGACGCGGCGACGCCCTGGGTAGCCCCTAGGAGCCGCGGCACGTAGCCGGGATTATCAAAGGCGAAAATGACCTGCGCGCCCGATGGCAGCGCCTCGACCTTCGCCTTCAATGCTTTCTCCCAGTCCTCGCCGAGAAACCGCCCGTGAATCACGAGGCAGTCCGCCTTCTCCGACTTCGCCGTCCGGAAGCTCGCCCGCACCGTTCCCGACAGCCGCTTC
>JAEEGN010000136.1 GCA_016280345.1 Selenomonadaceae bacterium
AGGACGTCCAGCGGGTGACGGACGCGGCGGTCGCTGAGCTCGGAGACGTGGATAAGGCCGGCGGTCTTGAGGCCGATATCGACGAAGACGCCGAAGTCGGTGATGTTGCGGACCGTACCCCGCATGACGGTACCGGTCTTGATGTCGGAGAGGTGGACGACGGCCTGGCGCGTCAGCGGCGCCGGCAGGTCCTCGCGGGGATCGCGGCCCGGCCGCACCAGGGCGTCGAGGATGTCGTGGACGGTGGGCAGTCCGGCGTCGAGGTCCTTCGCCAGCCGCTCCTCATCCACCAGCTTGCGCTTGGCGGCGAGGAAGGATAGCTGCTTCTTGTCGGCCAGGTCGGAGAGCTCGAAGCCCAGCTTTTCCAGAATCTTTTCCGCCAGCGCGTAGGATTCGGGGTGGACCGGCGTATTGTCCAGCGGCGACTTGGCGCCGTGGATGCGCAGGAAGCCGGCGCACTGGGTGAAGGCCGCCGGCCCCAGCCGCGGCACTTTCAGCAGCTCTTTCCGGCTGGCGAAGGTGCCGTTCTCGTTGCGGTAGGCGACGATGTTTTTGGCGATGGCGGCGTTGACGCCGGCGACGTGCTTCAGCAGCGCCCCGCTGGCGGTGTTGAGATCGACCCCGACGTGGTTCACCGCCGTTTCGATGGTGGCGTCGAGGGCCGCCGCCAGCTCTTTCTGGTTCACGTCGTGCTGGTACTGGCCGACGCCGATGGCCTGGGGGTCGATTTTCACCAGCTCCGCCAGCGGGTCCTGCACCCGGCGGGCGATGGAGACGGCGCCCCGGATCGTCACGTCGTACTCCGGCAGTTCCTCCTTGGCCAGCTTCGAGGCGGAGTATACCGACGCTCCGGCTTCGTTGGTGATCAGGTAGTGGACGCCGTCGAGGCCGTGGTTTTTGATGAGGTTGGCGGTGAATTCCTCCGTCTCGTAGGAGGCGGTGCCGTTGCCGATGGAAATCAGCGTCACGCCGTGCTTTTTGATGAGGGACAGCAGCAGCTTTTCCGCCGCCAGCTTCGCGGCGTCGCTCTGGGTTACCTGGATGACGCCGTGATCCACCACGTGGCCGGTGGCGTTCACCACCGCTACCTTGCAGCCGGTGCGGTAGCCGGGGTCGAGCCCCATCACCACGTGGCCGGCCAGCGGCGCCTGGAGCAGGAGCTGTTTCAGGTTCAGACCGAAGACCTTGATGGCCTGGGCCTCGGCGTTCTCGGTCAGTTGGGCGCGGATTTCCCGTTCCAGCGCCGGGAAGAGCAACCTTTTGTAGCCGTCCTCTATCGCCAGATGAAGTGCTTCCTCATAAATCGAGGGCTGTTTGCGGACGCGCCCGAAGATGGTTTCGATGTTCGCTTCGTGGTCGGCGTTCATCTTTACTTTCAGCACGCCTTTCTTTTCGCCGCGGTTGATGGCCAGCGTGCGGTGGGAGGGCAGCGTGCGCACCGGCTCCTCGTAGCCGTCGTACATCAAAAAGATCTGCCGTTCCTCCTCCGGCTGCTCCGGGTCCAGCGCGGTGGCGATGACCGCCGTCTGCCAGAGCTTTTTCCGCAGGAGCTGGCGCAGCGCCGCCTCCTCCGTTACCTGCTCGGCCACGATGTCCCGCGCCCCGGCCAGGGCGTCTTCGGCCGTCTCCACGCCCTTTTCGGCGTCGATATAGGCCGCCGCCTTTTCCAGCGCCGTCCCTTCGGTGTCCGTTCCGGCCAGCATCGCCTCCGCCAGCGGCAGCAGCCCTTTCTCCCGGGCAATCATCGCCCGGGTGCGCTTCTTTTGCTTGTAGGGCAGATAGAGGTCCTCCAGCTCCTGGAGTTTCGACGATTTCTCGATGGCCTCTTTGAGCTCCGGTGTAAGTTTGCCCTGCTCCCCGATCTTCGCCAGGATTTCCTCCTGCCGCTTCACCAGATTCCGCAAGTAGTTCAGCCGTTCCTCGACGGCGCGGATCTGCTCCTCGTCCAGCGATCCCGTGGCCTCCTTGCGATAGCGGGCGATGAAGGGGACGGTGTTGCCCCCGTCCAGAAGCTCCGCCACCGCCTCCGCCTGCCGCGGCTTTATCTTCAGCTCCGCGGCCACCGCCGCGTTGATTTCCGTGACTAACATGAATTGCCTCCTACTGCCCCCCTCGTGAAGGGGAACGTATTTTTAACAGGTGTATATTCGACAGAAAACGCGATTTTCCTTTTTCCGGCCGGCGCTGTTCCCATCAAGTACGAAAAGGAACATCACTTTCCTCCGGGGCAAGCGTTTTCCCTTTGAGAACGTGTTCCTCATCGCCTGCAGGCATCCTTCTCCATAATGGCGAAATACTGTTTTCCAGCCGTAGCCGTTTTCCTCTGCCCGGAGAATATCATCCGCGCGATTTTGTGTGGACGGCCTTCCATTTTGATGCCGGTCACGCGTTACGCCAGATATTTTCCCGTGACGCTTTCCTTCGACGCGGCGACGTCCTCCGGCGTGCCGCAGGCGACGACGCGCCCGCCCGATTCGCCGCCGCCCGGCCCCATGTCAATGACGTAGTCGCTGTTTTTGATGACGTCGAGATCGTGCTCAATGACGATGACCGTCGCGCCCGCTCCCACCAGCCTGTGGAACACGGAGAGAAGCACCTGCACGTCCAGCGGGTGCAACCCGATGGTAGGCTCGTCGAAAACGAAAACCGCGTCCTCCTGCGTTTTTCCCATTTCGGCGGCCAGCTTCAGCCGCTGCGCCTCGCCACCGGACAGCGCGGGCGTGTCCTCGCCCAGCGTCAGATAGCCGAGCCCCAGCCCGTCCAGTACCGCCAGTATGCCCTGGATTTTCTTCGACGCGGCGAAGACGGGCAGGGCCTCGCGGACGGTCATTTGCAGGATTTCGGGCAGGCTGTGGGATTGCGTCGTTTTTTTCGGCGTCCAGCGGATTTTCTCCGCGTCCTTCCCGTAGCGTAAGCCCCGGCAGTCCGGACAGGGAATCGTCACGTCCGGAAGGAATTGTACGTCAAGGGATATTTGCCCCGTGCCGTCGCAGGTGGAGCAACGCAGGCTTCCCGTGTTGTAGGAAAACGCCCCGGCGCCAAGCTTCTGCGCCTTCGCTTCCTTCGTCCCGGCAAAGAGCTTCCGGAGGTCGTCCAACACGCCACTGTAAGTCGCCAGTGTGGAACGGATGTTGATGCCGATGGGCGTCGCGTCGATGAGGTTGGCACGGGCGATGCCCTCCGCCTCTATCGCCCGGATATGCGGCGGGAGCTTTTTGCCGTTGATTTTTGCTTGCAGGGCGGGAATCAGGCTTTCCAGCACCATCGTGGTCTTCCCCGAACCGGACACGCCCGTCACGGCAGTCATCCTGCCTTTGGGAATGTCCACGGAAAGGGCGCGGACGGTGTGCAACGGCAAAGTCTCCAAATGGATGCGCCCTTTGGCGAACAACTCCTTTTTGCCGACCCGCTCGCGCCGGATGGCGGCCTCTCCCGTGAGGAACGGCGCGATTTTCGACGCTTTGCTTTTCGCGACCTCCGCGACGCTACCTTTCGCGATGACGGTGCCGCCCTCGCGGCCCGCCAGCGGCCCCATCTCAATCATATAGTCCGCGTGTTTCAAGACTTGCACGTCATGATCCACCAACACAACGGAATTGCCATCGGCCACGAGCCTGTCCATGACTTCCAGCAGCCCGTCGAGGTTCGAGGGATGGAGACCGATGCTCGGCTCGTCCAGCACGTAAAGCACGCCCGTCGTCTCGTTCCGCACGGCCCGGGCAAGCTGGACGCGCTGCCGCTCTCCGTTGGAAAGAGTGCTGCTCGCCCGGTCGAGGGAAAGATAGCCCAGTCCCAGATCTTTCAGCCGCTTCGCGTTGTCGAGAAATGCCTGGATGATATTTTTCGCCATGGGGCGAAGCTCCTCCGGCAGCGTATCCGGCACGCCCTTCACCCACGGGATCAGCTCGTCCAGCGTCATGGCCGTCGCCTCGGCGAGATTTTTCCCGGCCAGCCGCGAGGCGCGGACGGAGGCGGAGAGCCGTGTCCCCTGACATTCGGGGCAGGTTTCCGTGCGCAGGAATTTTTCGACGCGCTTCATGCCTTTCTCGTCCTTGACGTGGGAAAGGGCGTTTTCCACCGTGTAAATGGCGTTGAAATAGGTGAAGTCCATTTCCCCTGCCGCGCCCGTCTTCTGGATCTGATAGACCATGTGGTGCTTGACGGCGGGGCCGTGGAACACGATTTCCCGTTCCTTCTTCGTCAGCGCGCGGAAAGGTACGTCCGTCCGCACGCCGAGGTCTCGGGCGATATCCTTCATCAGCGACCACATCAACGTCTGCCAGGGCAGCACCGCTCCCTCGTCGATGGAAAGGGACTCGTCCGGCACCAGCGTGGACTCGTCCACCACCCGGTGCACGCCCGTACCGCTGCAGACGGGACACGCCCCGTCGGAATTGAAGGACATGGCCTCCGCTCCGGGTCCGTAAAATTCTTCGCCACAGACCTCGCAACGCGTCGGCTGCATCAAGGCCACCGCCATGCCCGGCTTCGCCAAATGCCCGTTGGGGCAGGGGTGGCTGCCAAGGCGTGAGAAAAGCAGCCGAAGGCTGTTCAAAAGTTCCGAGGACGTGCCGAAGGTACTGCGAACGCCCGGAACGCCCGGCCTCTGCCGCAGGGCAAGAGCGGCTGGGACATAGCGCACCTCGTCCACGTCCGCTTTCCCTGCTTGGGAAATGCGCCGTCGCGTATAGGTGGAAAGCGCCTCCATATAGCGGCGCGATCCCTCGGCGTAAAGTGTCCCCAGCGCCAGCGACGATTTGCCCGACCCGGACACCCCGGCGATGGCCGTCATCTTCCCCAGCGGAATCTCAACGTCGATATTTTTCAGATTATGCACCCGCGCGCCGCGCACAAGGATATGCTGCGGCGCGGTTTCTTTTTTCTTCATGGCGCGCTCTCCTTTTCCGCATAAATCATTTTTCGATTTGGTAACAGTATACCGGTTTACGGTATTGACGGGAAGTATATTTTCCCTGGTGCCGTATTCTTTGGAAAAAAAGACGAAAACAGCGGGAAACGCTTTCATCATGATTATATATTCCTTCCGTACAATACATACTTTCATGCCGCGCTGTGCTTTTTCCTATAGCGGGAGTATCCGCGCCGACGGAAAATGTTTTGGCAGCTATGGCGGCAATGGTGATCGGTTCGACGGGAACGGCACTGGCGGCAACGCGGGGAGCCGTCAACTGCCTGGACAACGCGCCCTGCGTTGAGGCAAATTACACTTGCTGCGGCGGGAATCGTGGCGATCGCGGAGGGCGCGGCGGCTACGGCTGCGGCGGAAGCTATGGCGGCGGGTACTGCTGGGGCAACGAAAACAACAACGAAGGCTAAGATGCAAAAAAGGCGGGCATGCCAGCAATTGTTTATCCCAATATAAAACGGGACGTTGAAGGGATAATCCCTCAATGCCCCGTTTAACTTTGATTCCCGATTCCCTCATCGAAAATCCT
>JAEEGN010000137.1 GCA_016280345.1 Selenomonadaceae bacterium
CCAGTGCTCCTTCGAGGAGGACAAGGAGTTTACGCTCTTTTCCTATAAGGACGACGACCTGAACTACGGATATTACTTCGGGCTGGGCCATTGCGACCGCATTCCCGGCTCGATCATTACCTTTGACCAGATCACGGAGACGTGCCTCTACATGGGACAGACGCTGGCAGAGACCAAGGAACGTCTCGAATTCCTGCTGGCCCTCTTTAACAACAAGGTGACGGAAGGTGTCGAGATGCCTGCCCGCCGGGCAATCGGAGAAGGGCTCGCGGAGAACGCGCTGAGCGTCATCCGTTACGAGAAGGGGCTTTGGGGCGACAAACGCCTCGTGGCCGAGTTCCCGTACAATGATCATATCAACGAAACCTACATCACCAAACGGGCCATCAAGTCGATGCTCAGCGGTCTGAAGTTCTATATGAAGCTTCATCCCAACGAGCCGTAATCCGGTCCTGTTTTGTCACGGAGATGGACAATCTGGCGCGAAACCGTGCCATTTTGTCCATCTTTTTTATCTGGTCCCGGGTTTGCATCAGGAATAGGTGACTCCGCGAAGGAGTCCCGGGAAAAAGGCCCCGGAAGGGCTGGAAACCGGAACCGATTAAAAGTTATGAGTTATGTTACCGATGATTAGAAGAACAAGTGACAGCTGGATGCCGGACATTTTCAATGACTTTTTTGACAACAGCTGGATGGAGCGTCCTACCTATACCGCTCCGGCTATCAATGTACTTGAAAACGAAAAGGAATACGAGGTTGAACTCGCAGCGCCCGGATTAGACAAAGAGGACTTCAAGGTCCATGTCGATGCCGACAACAACCTGCACATCGAGATGGAAAAGAAATCCGAGACCAAAGAGGGCAAGAAACGCGGCCGTTACCTCCGCCGCGAATTCTCCTATGAGAAGTTCCAGCAGACCCTGCTGCTGCCGGAAGACGTGGATGCAGAGAAAATCGAGGCCAAGGCGGAGAAGGGCGTCCTGAATGTCCATCTCCCCAAGAAAGAGAAAGCTCAGCGGGCCGAAGCGGTCAAGCAAATCGCCATCCAATAAGGTTTTCCGCAATAAAATGAGAGGCGCAACCTGCCGGGCTGCGCCTTTTTTGTCGTTTTTTGGCTACCTTTGTGCAGATTGCTTTCACGATGAAAAACGATTTCAGCATCACGATGAAAATGGGGGATCTGCTCGACCGCGATCCTTCGCTGCTTGGCGTATTCACGCGCATGGGGTTCAACTACGGGTATGGCGACGCTTCGGTAGAGACCGTTTGCAAGGCTTCCGGCACGGATCCGGCCACCTTTCTGATGATTTGCCGGGTCTATTCGCAGGAAGGCTACCGCCCTTCCAAGGAAGAAATCCAGGCGGCGGATCTTTCCGTCATCGTGCGCTACCTCAGTCTTTCCCACGATTATTATACGAACGTAGCTTTGGAAGACCTGGCCGGCGGCCTGGATCGGACCATCGGAACGTGTCCGGAGGAGGTTCAGCGGGTATTCTGGAAGTTTTTCAGCGATTTTAAGGCGGAGCTCATGAAGCACTTTGACTATGAGGAAAAGTTTGTGTTCCCCTTTGCAGGCCACGCGGGTACCGGTGTCTCCGAAGAGGATCACTCCGGCGTGGAAGAGACGCTGGAAGACCTGAAGAGCCTGGTGATGAACCATCTGCCCGCCTCGGCGGACCAGCGGGAAGCCTTCAAGGTGCTCTCCGGCATCCATTTCCTCTCCGACGATATCAAGAAGCACATTATCCTGGAGGAGACGGCCCTGGAAGGGCGGCTGGAGGATACCGGTGGGGCCGGCGAACTCTCCGCCCGGGAAAAGGAGATTCTGGTCTGTGTGGCCAAGGGCCTGCTGAACAAGGAAATCGCCGACGAGTTGAACATTTCCATCCACACCGTCATCACCCACCGGAAAAACATTACCCACAAAACCGGAATCAAAACCGTAGCGGGCCTCACGGTTTATGCCCTGATCAACGGCCTGCTGGACATATAGTTTGCTTACAACATGAAAAAGATTGTTTTACTTTTATTGACCCTGATAGCCATGACAAGTTGTGGAAATAGCCCTAAACAGGACGGAGATCTCCGTTCGTGCCCCTGGCAGGAGATTCAGCCGGAGGAAATTGATCTGAATCCCGTTCAGATGATTGACGGTGACTGGCTTGAGGTTTCGGCCGGGAAGGAGGGGAAGATGAACCTGATGACCATTTCCTGGGGTACGATCGGAGAACTGTGGAACAAACCGGTTTTCATCGTTTA
>JAEEGN010000138.1 GCA_016280345.1 Selenomonadaceae bacterium
CACGTCTTCAGCATCCCGGCGGTTATCCCCATGATGCCCGGCGTGCCGCTCTACCGGCTGCTCTTTTCCATCATCAATATCGACACCCAGCCGCTGGCGGTCTTCTGGGCCTCCCTGCAGGGCGGCATCCAGGCGGTGCTGGTTCTCATCGCCATCTCCGTCGGCGTCGCCATCCCGAATCTGGTCGCCCGTCACTATATCGACAAGGCGAAGAAGGAAAAGCTGGACGGCCTGCTCCAAAGCGCGCCGCCCCTGGGGGCGGACGCTTCCCCGGCCACGAATGCCTGACACTGTCCCCGGCGGCCCGCGCTTTTCTGGGCCGCTTTCTCTTTTCGCCGGGCGGTGAATTGCGTCCTTCGGGGCAAAGTGCTATAATATAGCGGTAATATCCTATCAGGGAGATTTCCTTATGGCGATGAAACATACCATTCTGATGATCCTGCCCGAAGGGTCGCTGGCGGACGAGTTCTGCGTCCGGCTTTCCCCGGACCACGAGATTCTCCGTGCCACCAGCGAAGAAGAAGGCCTGCGGCTGCTCAATGAGTGGCGGTTCCGGATTGCCGCGATCCTCCTCGACCTTGATATGGAAAAAAAGAGCGGCTACGCCTTCCTGCGGACGGTCAACGGCAATATCCTTTACGCCGCCATTCCGGTCATCGCCGTTCTGCCGCGGCCGCCGCGGCCCGAGGACACCGACTGCCTCGGCCAGGGCGCGGCCGACATCCTTTCCCCGCCCTGCCCCAGCTCGCTGCTCACGAAGCGCATATCCAACGTCATCCGCGCCAAGGACTCGGTCACTTTCAGTGAGATTGAGCGGATGCTGCAGGCGCTGCCCTCGAATATCTATCTGAAGGACGCCGAGGGCAAGTACGTCTTCGCCACCCATTACTGGCATCATCTGGACATGGGCAACGACCCCAACTGGACGATCCGCGGCAAGACCGACCCCGAGATCCGCAAGGACAGGGAAAACGCCATGCTGGCCCTGGAAAGCGACCGGCGCATCCTCGCCACCGGCGAGGGCACCCGCTACATCATCGAGATCAACGAGGACGGCCAGCAGGAGTTCCTCGAGCTCATCAAGGAGCCGGTCCGGGACGGCAGCGGCGAGATCACCGGCATCATCGGCCTCATCAACAACGTCACCGAGCAGCAGCTGCTGAAGCGCAATCTGGAAAAGCGCTCCCGGACCGACGAGCTCACCGGGCTTTACAACCGTCATCACTTCGAGGATTGCATCAAGCGCCTCCACACGCAAAAGGAATTCCCCGTCAGCTTCATCTCCGCCGACTGCAATGGTCTGAAACAGATTAACGACACTTACGGCCATCTCGTCGGCGATGAATACATCCGCATGTCGGCCCTGCTTTTCAAGATGGTCCTGCCGGAAACGGCGCTGATTTTCCGGGTAGGCGGCGACGAATTCGCCATAATCCTGCTACGGACCAGCGCGCTGGAAGCCCAGGCGCTGATCAGCGAGATGAAGCAGAAAGCGTCCCTGTTCCAGATACGGAACCAGCAGCTCAGCGTCGCTTTCGGCCTTTCCTCCATCAACGCCGACACCGACGACCTGATCGCCTGCATCGAGGAAGCCGACCGCGATATGTACACGGACAAGAGAAAAAGCAAACAGGCCCGCCAGTGAAATCAGGCGGGCCTGTTGTTTTTGCGGTATGAATCCCAATTCTATCTATTTCCTCTATATCCCCGTTGCCATCATGACAGGCAACGTTTTCTCCTCCCCGCCGCCGTTGACGAACGGCGGTTTGTCTTATATAATGAAGTTTTAGATGAATCTCGCGCGGCAACGGGCGGTTGACGCCGGCGCCGCGCTGCGACAGGCAAGGGTGATTTCGGTATGGCGGAAAAGAAACGGCGGCGGGCCCGGCGGCAGCCGAAGAAGAGCGGCGGCAACGGCCTCTATCTGGTATTCGGCTGCTGTCTGGCGGCGCTGCTGGCGGTGGGCGCGGTCTGGCGCTTCGGCGCCTATGCCAAAGTCAATCTCCACGCCGTCGCCATGGGGGCGGCGGCGCTGGGGCTATTGCTGCTGGCCCGGTCCCTCTGGCGCTCCGCCCCGAAGGATAAAAATGCAAGCCGGGCCGCTGCGAAGGACAAGGCAACCGCCCCGGAAAAGCGCGGGGAAACGGCGGCGGCGCCGCCGAAGGTCGCCGCGCCGCTCCCGGCACCGCTGCCCGCCCGGCGGGACAGCGTATTCTACGATCAGGAAAAAGACGATCGTTTTTCCCAGCCCCTTCCCGGCGAGAGCCC
>JAEEGN010000139.1 GCA_016280345.1 Selenomonadaceae bacterium
CGTGGACGGCGTCACGGCCACGGCGCTGCTGCTTCGCGTCCTGCGGCGGCTCGGCGCGACGGTGGACTATTTCATCCCCACCCGGACGATGGGCTACGGCGTCCATCAGGAGACGCTGGCGCGGCTGGCCGCGGAGGGCGTCTCCCTCGTCGTCACCGTGGACTGCGGCATCAACGCGGTGGAGGAAGCGGCGGCCACGCGGGACCAAATCGATCTCATCATCACCGACCACCATCTGCCGGGCGAAACATTGCCGGAGGCGGTGGCGGTCATCGACCCCCACCGCGGGGACTCCGCGTATCCTTTTCGGGACCTGGCCGGCGCCGGCGTGGCCTTCAAGCTCTGCCAGGCTTTGTGGCGGGCGGTGAAGGGCGAGGACTTCGCGGAGGATCTGGAGCTGGTGGCGCTGGGAACGGTGGCGGACCTGGTGCCGCTGCGGGACGAGAACCGCAAGATCGTGAAGCTGGGCCTGCCCCGCTTCGCGACGACTCCGATCCTGGGGCTCAAGGCCCTGATCGAATCCTCCGGGCTCGCCGGCCGCCCCATCACCGCCG
The DNA here is from genome assembly GCA_016280345.1 of Selenomonadaceae bacterium. Classification (GTDB taxonomy): domain Bacteria; phylum Bacillota; class Negativicutes; order Selenomonadales; family Selenomonadaceae; genus RGIG3544. The sequence goes on from JAEEGN010000139.1 coordinate 555, forward strand.
GACATATCGGCTTCGTGCTGGGGCCCCGGCTCAACGCCGCCGGTCGTCTGGAAACGGCTGACAAGGGCGCGGAACTGCTGCTGACCAGTGATGCCAGGGAAGCGGCAACCCTCGCGGCGTCGCTGGAACAGGCGAATCTGGAACGCCGCCAGGTGGAGCAGGACATCCTGGCGCAAGCGGAGGAAAAACTGTCCCGGACTGACGTCAGCACCGCCCGGGTGCTGGTCGTAGCGGGGGCGGACTGGCACCCCGGCGTCATCGGCCTCGTGGCCTCCCGCCTCACCGAGCGGTATTACCGCCCCTCGGTGGTCATCAGCATCCGGGACGGCGTGGGCCGCGGTTCCTGCCGCAGCATCCCGGCCTTCCCGCTATTCGACGCCCTTTCCGCTTCCCGGGAGACGCTGCTGCAGTTCGGCGGTCATGCCATGGCGGCGGGGCTGTCGGTGGATCCGGCGAAGATTCCCGCCCTCCGGGAACGCCTCGAGGCCTTCGCCGATGAACATCTCACCGCCGAGGACTACGTCCCGGTCGTCGATCTGGAGGCGGAACTGCCGCCGTCGACGGTGACGACGGCGCTCATCGACGAGATTGCCCGGCTGGAACCTTACGGCATGGGCAATCCCCAGCCGCTGTTCGGCGTCCGCGAGGTCGCCGCTGAGGATGCCGGCCCCATAGGACGGGGCGAAGTGAAAAAGCACCTCTCGTTCAAGGCGGAAGGCGTCCGGGCGGTGGCCTGGAACCGGGTCGAAGACCTGCCGCTGTTGCAGGCGGGCCCGGTGGATATGGTCTATACGCCGGCCATCGACGAATGGAACGGCCGGCGCTACGTCGAATGCCTGGTGAAGGAGCTCTCCGAAGCGGCAAGCCGGCGCGTATTCCCGGACCGGGAGACGCTGGCGGCCGCCTACCGGAACCTGCGCGCCCTGTCGGACGCCGCCGGCCGCGTCGTCGGCGGCGAGGCCGCCCTCGCCGCGCGGACGGGCCTCTCCCTCTACACCCTGCGGCAAGCCCTCACCGTCTTCCGCGAGCTCGGCCTCGCCCAGCGGGAAAAAGGCGGCTGGCGCTTCCCCCCGCCCCCCCGCCAGAAGCTCGACCTCGCCGACTCCGAAACCTTCGCCCGCCACATGGGCAAGAAGTGACCGGAATCTGCCCCTGCCATAACAAAAGGCTTCACGGCAAGACGCCGTGAAGCCTTTTGGTTTGTGTGCATTATCTTTGATAATGGTGGAGAGAAGGCGTTTACTCGTTCTCAGCGTACCAGAAGGGGCGCAGGAACTTGACGGCGCAGCTTTCGCCGGGTTCGGGGCCGGGGTCGCGGCGGCCTTTCTGCACGCGCAGGAACTGGTCGCCGACCTGCATCTGGTAATCCACGATCTCGCCCAGGAACGCCTTGCGGGTGATGACGCCGTGCAGGCCCTCCGGGTCTTCCATCGTGGTGAAGTCGATTTCCGAGGGGCGACTGGCGAACGAGACGTCCGTTTCACCGGCCAGGTTCTCCGGCACGACGAAGCTCGCCGGGAGCTGGCCGCTGTGGTTCGGGACCACGGCGCGCCCGCCCTCGTTTTTGGCCGAGAGGAAGTTCGACAGGCCGATGAAGCTGAAGACGAACTTGTTGGCCGGATGGTTGTAGATGTTGAGCGGCGTATCGATCTGCTGCACCACGCCGAGCTTCATGACGAGGATGCGGTCGGAAAGGGCCATGGCCTCGGACTGGTCGTGGGTGACGTAGATGATGGAGAAGCCGTACTTCATCTGGAGGTCCTTGATCTCGAACCGCATTTCTTCTCTGAGATGCGGGTCAAGGCTCGAAAGGGGCTCGTCGAGGAGCATCACGTCGGGATTGATGGCCAGCGCCCGGGCCAGAGCGACGCGCTGCTTGCCGCCGCCGGAGAGGTAATCGGGGCTCCCGTCCTTGGCGGAGACGAGGTTCGTCGCGCGCAGCGCGTCCATGGTGCGCTGGTCGATCTCCTTCTCGTCGAGCTTCCGGATGCGCAGCGGAAAGGCCACGTTCTCATAGACGGAGAGGTGCGGCCAGACGGCGAAGGCCTGGAAGACCATACCGAAGTTGCGCTTTTCCGGCGGCGTATAGTGGTTCTTCGCCGGCGAGGAAAGCAGGCGGTCGCCGACCCAGACCTCGCCTTCGGTGAGGTCCTCGAAGCCCGCCACCATGCGGAGCGTCGTGGTCTTGCCGCAGCCGGAGGGACCGAGCATCGAGAAGCATTCTCCCTTGCCGATCTCGTAGTTCAGGTTGTTCACGGCGATTACGTCGCCGAAGCGTTTCGTCACATTGACCAAGCGAACGTAGGACATCCGTTACACACCTGCCTTCTTCGTGACTTTGTTGATGATGGTCTGGCCGATGACGATGATGATGAGGGCGATCGCCGCCAGCGCCGCCGAGATGACGGTCTCGCCGTCCTCGTTCAGCGTGTAGATGGCAACGCCGCTGGTCCGCGTCGTCGGCGCGTAGAGCATAATGGAAACGGTGAGCTCGCGCAGCGACGGCAGGAAGATCAGGAAGAAGGCCGCCAGCATACCGGGCCGTACCAACGGCAGCACGATGTCCCTGAGCGACTGCCACATGGTGGCGCCGCAGGCGCGGGACGCCTCCACGAGGGAATCATGGACCTGCTCCAGGGCCGCCGAGTTGGCCTTCAGCGAGAACGCCATGTAGCGGGCGATGTAGGCCACCAGGATGATCCAGACGGTGTTGTAAATGTTGATGCCGAACTGGCCGCTCCAGGCCAGGATAACGCCGAGGGCGATGACCGAGCCGGGGACGGAGAAAGGCAGCATGCCGAGGAATTCCAGGATGCCCTTGCCGCGCACCTTCATCTTGACGATGACGTAGGAAATCATGACGCCGGCGAACATGGTGATGATGGCGGCGGTGAAGCCGAGGCTCACGCTGTTGAAAATGGCGTCCCGCGTCACGTCAAACTCGAACAGGATGAACTTGAAGTTATCCAGCGAGAGATTCTCCGGCGAAAACGACAGGCCATAGGTTTTGAGGCTGCCGACGAGGAAGATGACGACGGTGGGCAGGACGATGGTAAAGCCGATGTAAGCGAAGCAGAAGAGCATCATCGGGATGCGCAGGCCCCGGAGCTTGAGCTCCATCGGCCGGAAACTCTTGCCGCCGATGATCTGGTAGTGGCCGGAGCCGAGGATCTTCCGCTGCAGCCAGATGATGAAGGCGGCGGAAACGACGAGGACCGTCGCCAGCACGGTACCGAGGCGAATGGATTCAAATGAGCCGGCGCTCTGGTGGATGCGCTCGTAAATCAGCACCGGGATGTTGTAGATGCCGTTCTCGATGCCCAGGACCGCCACGGTGCCGAAATGGGCCATGGAGTAGAGCATGATGAGCAAGGCGCCCGACAGGATGCTCGGCAGGACCAGCGGGATCGTGATCTTCCGGGTGATGGTGAAGAGGCCGGCGCCCGAGATGCGGGCCGACTCCTCCAGCGTCGGGTCCATGCGCTCCAGAGCGCCGCAGACCTGGATGAACACGAAGGGGAAGAGGTACATGACCTCCACCAGACTGATGCCGAGATAGCTGTAAATGTTGAAGATCGGCCCGGTAAAGCCGAAGTTGTCCATGAAGAAGCGGTTGATGAAGCCGGCGTTCGGCGACAGCAGCATCTTCCAGGCCATGGCCCCGATGAAGGACGGCAGCATGAAGGGCACCAGGAACATGCTCTTCATGAAGGTCTTGTGGGGCAGGTCGGTCCGGGTGACCAGCCAGGCAAAAAAGGTGCCGACGATGGTCGAGCCGATGGTGGACATGGTGGCAATGATCAGGGAATTCCGCAGGGCCTCGTAGGTTGCCGGCTGCTGCAGGATCTCGATGGCCCCCTGGAAGTTGAACTGATCCCCAACCCAGAAGGCGTTGAACAGGATCAGCATGACCGGGAAGGCCACGATGACGACCAGAATGGCGATGGACAGGAACAGGATCAGCTGGGCCACGCCGAAGGAGCTTTTCGTCTTGACCGCGCTCATTCCATCTTCACCCCTTTCAGCTTTTCGGCCTCAAACCAGTGCAGGGCCAGGAAGTCGATGTTGCAGGTATCGCCGGCCTTGAGGATGAGGTCCCGGGCGATGGCGTGATGCGTCTCCAGCGTCGTCCGGAGATGCGTGCCGTCGATTTCCACCAGGTAGTCCATCATGGCCCCGAGGAAGTTCGCCCGGCGCACGACGCCCCGGAGCCCGTGCCCTTCGCGGCCAATCGTGACGTCCGAGGGACGGAAGCCCGCAACCCAAGCCGTCGTCTCCCCTTCGGGCTTCTCCTCCCACGGGATCGGCTGGGTGCCGGTGCCGACGAAGAAGTTCGGGCCGTCGCGGCGTACGTTGATGAAGTTGGCGATGCCCATGAAGTTGAATACGAAGGGATTCACCGGCCGCTCGAAGATTTCCCAGGGCGTGCCGATCTGCTGGATGACGCCCTTCTCGTCCATGATGGCCACCCGGTCGGAAATGGCGAGGCCGATTTCCTGGTCGTGGGTGACGTAGAGCACGGTGACGCCGAGCTTGCGCTGCAGCTCTTTGATCTCGAAGCGCATTTCCTCACGCAGGTTCGCGTCGAGGTTCGACAGCGGCTCGTCCAGCAGCATCAGCGAAGGCTTCCCCACCAACGCCCGGGCCAGGGCCACGCGCTGCTGCTGGCCGCCGGATAGCTCCGAGGGCAGGCGCTTGTCGAGGCCGTGCATGCCGACGATATCGACCATTTCCATGACCCGCTGCTGAATCTCGTCTTTGGGCCGCTGGGCGATCTTCAGCGGATACGCGATGTTCTCGAAAACCGTCATGTGCGGCCAGACGGCGTAATCCTGGAAGACCACGCCGATGCCGCGGTTTTCCGGCGGTACCTCAATGCCGGCGTCAAGGTCGGCCACCGCGATGTCGTCGATGAAGATCTTGCCCTGCTCCGGCGTCTCGAAGCCGGCGATGAGCCTGAGCAGTACCGTCTTGCCGCAGCCGGAGGGGCCGAGCAGCGTAAAGCATTCGCCTTTCTTGATGGAAAGCGTAAGATCATTGAGCACCGGGTGGTCCGGATACCCCTTCGTTACGCCTTCCACGCGAATGATGTCCATAATAGTCCTCCTTTATCGTGGAGTCGCTTACGCAGGCCAACGAGCCCGAAGGGTAAAGGCTGGGCTTGGTGCGCCACTGCTGTTTCTGAGGTTCGGGCCTGGACAAAAAAGGCGGGACAGTCGCCCCGTCCCGCCCTTCTTCGCTTCTAAACCATTATTTCTTGCCGATGATTTCCGTGAACTTCTTGATCGTTTCCTGCTTGTGCGGGAGGATCTCGGTATAAGTGACCTTGATGCCGTTCTTCAGAGCATCCTCCGGGGACGGCAGATGGTACTTCTCCGGAATCTTGACGTCCTTGCGGACCGGCACCGTGCCGGCGTCCGCGACTTTCTGCTGGGCTTCCTGGCTCAGGAGATAATCGACGAACTTCTTGGCAGCGTCAACGTTCTTGGAGCCCTTGAAGATCGCGACCGGGCTCGGAACCATCAGCAGCTCTTTCGGATAGACCATGGCGAGATGCGCGCCCTTGGC
>JAEEGN010000140.1 GCA_016280345.1 Selenomonadaceae bacterium
GCGGCCTTCTTCTCCGCCGCCCGGCGCTTGATCGCCTCAATCGTATCGTCTCTCTGCGGCATCGCCATAGTCCCTACTCCACCATTTCTACTCCACCAATGGGGACTGTCCCATTTATCAGCCCTTAAGGGTTAGCATCCGAAAAGTCAGACCGGAAGCGATACTTACCCTTGCCATGCCCTTTTACGGTATCAAGGAGACGATGGCGGAGCATCGTACCTATCAAATAACTCGCCGCTCGTTCCTGAAGCCCAGTGGCTTTACAAACCTCGCTCCTTCCAAAAATCTCGACCGTACCAAAGCTCTGAATGAGTTTGAGTATGTTCTCTTTAGTAGGTTGAGTAATATCCAACTTCGTCAATGCACTTTCAATGTGCAGTTTTTCCATCCCAATGTGCAGTTCTTCCGTTCCAATGTGCGGTTTTTCATTTCCAATCGGCTGTTTTTCATCTCCAATCGGCTGTTTTCCTTCCCCAATGTGCAGTTTGTTTGTATCAATTGACGGTTTTTCTGTATACTCACCACGCTTTTCTGCAACCTCGCTTGCTCCATGACTCACGTCACCGTCTGGAGCAGCACGCCTCGATATGCGCCAGATACCGCCGTGGTCGGGACCCTGACGTGCAATCACGCCAGAATCTTTCAAAATCTTCAATGAATCACGTATCTTTCGCTCGCTAACGCTCAATTCTACCGCAAGGAGCTTGCGGGAAATAAGCGGATTACGCCGAATGGTCGACAACAGGCGTCGCGCAAGGTCTCCACCGGGATATGAATCTATCTGGATCGGATCTGGATCAGCGCGATCCAGATTTTGATCCAGATTTGATCCAGATGCGTCAATCTTCGGTCGCTTGAACGTCGTGACCGCGGAACCCCAGCGCATCGTGGTCACAGGCAAGGGCAGTCCCGCCCGTGCGCACTCCCTCGCGATTACGCCAAGGCCACGTCCCCACGTCTCAATCATCTTGCAGAGATACAGCACATGGGCAATGCGCGGATTCCGTGGATTAGAATCGCAAATCGGCGGATCGTAGAGGCGTTCAATGTCAAACGAAGTCGGGAATCCGCCAGGGCTTTTGATTTCGACTCGGTCAGCATACACGGCAAGATACACGGTTCGCGTATCACCGTACTCGCGATGGGCGAAAGCATTTACAAGCGCCTCGCGGAGTGCCGCAGCCGGCACTTCAAGAGCCTCGTCGCGCTCCAGCTTGCCGCCGATCTTCGCGGAAAGGTTCAAATGCTTGAAACAGAACGCCATCGCCTCGTCCATCAGCTTGAAGATGTTTCCGTTGACATGGCGGTTGTCGAGGAACTCGCGATCCGTCGTCCCGCGGAACCATCCCATCTTGACTTCAAGATGCGAGTAGCGGACCAACTTGTCGTTACCGAAGAGAACCGCCGCGCCGTTCAGCAGCATCCCGTTCTCGCGAAGTTTAAAATGATCCAGGAGGCCAAGTGCGTCCTCCGTATTCACAGAGGCGTCAAGCCGCCCCATCTGCATGGCCTTCCGTGCCGTCCGCCTGACCTCTTCAAGGTCGATGTCGTCGAGCGTCAACTCTGGATTGGGTATTGCCTCCCACGGGCTTTCAAACCCACGCCGCTCCTTCAACATGCGGTTGTACTCTTCCCTTTTCATCACCGTCGTTGAAGACTGTACGCGCTTGTAGGGCCGGCCGTCGTACACATATGGGCGTTCGTTCCCGCGAGGAACCGTACAAACGATTGCCTGATGCGTCGCATCGACATCTACCCAATCCACGGCAATGTCCGGCGACGGCTCAAACTTGGCGAATACCTCGAACAACTCGCGCTTCGTCTTGTCGGAAACGAGCTGCCCCGTCAACTTGCCCTTCTTCGTCACGCCGAACACGACCGAGCCGCCGTCCTTGTTCAGAAAGGCACACAAGGTCTCGCAGGCATCGCGGCGTTGACCGGTCGATTCCTTCACCTCCACCGTCTCGCCCTCGTCTTTTGCGATAAGCTGTTTCAGTTCGTCAAGTATCATGTTCACATCCTTTCATCCTCTCCTATGCCGCCATGATGGCATCAACGCCAAGACAGCACATCTTCTTCATGTCTTTTTCTCCGTTGAAATTATACCACATTCACACCTTCACCGCATCCGGTCATAGCCATGGTTCGCGGCGCTTGAACGGGCGCAGGACTTTCGCCCATTCCTTCCTCGCCAGTTCCTGCTGGTCGGCGGGCAGCGTTTCGATCTGCACTTCGCTCCCTGCCTTTGCTTCCGCCGATACGCGGCGCGGGCCAGCGTCTCGGCCTTCTTCTTTCCCCCGGCGGCCTTCTTCTCCGCCGCCCGCCGTTTGATCGCCTCAATCGTATCGTCTCTCTGCGGCATCGCCATAGTCTCTACTCCACCAATGGGGTCCCTTTGTAGGCCATGAACTATTTCACTCTGTTCTTCCTTTGCGTCGGCACGGTAGACTTTACCTTGTTTTCCCTCTTCAAGAACGCTGTCACC
>JAEEGN010000141.1 GCA_016280345.1 Selenomonadaceae bacterium
CCCCCGGGGGCGTCCCGGTGCCCGCCGCGTTCTGGTCCGCGCGCTCCGGCGCCTCATGGACGGGACAGCCGCGCTGCTCCAGCCGCACTGCCACCTGTGCCGCCCGCTTGTTTTCCAAAGCCCGGGGCGTCACGAAGGCAAAAGCGGGCCGCCAATCCGCCGCTTCCGCCGCCGTCTCCGCCAGGCGCACGCCCTCGGCGACAAAGAGCCCCGTTTCCTCCCGCTTCTTGCGCCGCGCCAGCGACGCCGCCAGCTTCACCTTCGCGTTGACAGCGCTCTCGATCCGTTCCATGCTCCCTGCCTCCCATGAAAAAAGCCCCCTCGCCGAGGGAGCTTTTCGTTTTCTTACAGATTATCCTTCGCCAGCTGGGCCAGCTTGGCGAACGCGGCGGCATCGCTGACCGCGATATCCGCCAGCATCTTGCGGTTGATGCCGGCTCCCGCCTTCGTCAGGCCGCTGATGAGGCGGCTGTACGTAATGCCGTTCATGCGGGCCGCCGCATTGATGCGGGCGATCCACAGACGCCGGAAGTTGCCTTTCTTGGCCCGACGGTCGCGGCGCGCGTAATAGAGCGCCTTCATGACCAGCTCGTTGGCCTTCTTGAACTGCTTGCTGCGGGCGCCGCGATAGCCCTTGGCCAGCTTCAGGATTTTCTTATGACGACGGTGCGCGGTCACGCCACCTTTTACTCTTGGCATAATCCTTTCCTCCTCAATAACGATGAAAAATCAGGTTAGCATCAGGCGTAAGGCAGCATCCGGCTGACGCGCTTGTGATCCGCCGCCGTGATGATGGCCGCTTTGCGCATGTTGCGCTTGCGCTTCGGCGACTTCTTCTCCAGGATGTGGTTCTTGAAGGCCTTATTGCGCTTGAACTCACCGGTGCCGGTGATCGTGAACCGCTTGGCCGCCGCCCGGCGCGTTTTCATTTTCGGCATTACTGTTCTCCTCCTTTGGTACTTCCTTTCGGCGCCTTAGCCGGCGCTTTCGGAGCTAAAATCATGATCATGTTGCGTCCCTCCAGCTTGGCGTCGCGTTCGATGGAGACGAGGTCTTTCATCTGTTCCGCCACGCGTTTGAGGACCTCCTTGCCCAGCTCGGGATGCGACATCTCGCGCCCGCGGAACATGATCGTCACCTTGACCTTGTTCCCTTCCTGGACAAAGCGCAGAGCGTTCTTCAGCTTCACATCGAAGTCGTGCTGCTCGATGTTGGGACGCAGCTTGACCTCTTTGATGGTGATGACTTTCTGCTTCTTCTTGGCCTCTTTTTCCCTTTTCTGTTGTTCGTACCGGTACTTGCCGAAATCCATGATGCGGCACACCGGCGGCTTCGCCTTCGGCGCCACTTCCACCAGATCGAGGTGCTGTTCCTCCGCCAGGCGCAGGGCTTCCTTCGTCGGCATGATGCCGAGCTGCTCGCCGGACGCGCTGGTCACGCGAACCTCCCGGATATGGATCTCTTCGTTGATACGTAAACTTTCCCTGCTAATAGGAACACACCTCCACAGATTTCATCAAACAACAAAAAAGGGCGGCAAAAAGCCACCCTGAATAATCCCCTATCGAACCCGGACGGCGAACGCGCCGGCAGGTGAGAAGCGGGCGGCTTCTGCTTGATTGCCTTGCTAGTTTATCACACCGCCCGCCGCCCGTCAACTGTTTTTTCCAAATTTCCTCCCCGGGTACCGCGCCAAAGGGCTCAGCCCTTCTCCACCGCGTCCCAGGCCTTCTTGATCTTGGCCGCCATGCCGCGCATCTTGGCGGCGGGGACGGCGCAGACAGCCACCCGGACGCCCTTCTTGAGCGGCACCGGGAAGATCAGGTCATCGTGGAGCTTCTCGCAGACGGCCCCCGGATCCTTCGCCGGGATGGAGAGGAAGAATCCCGCCTTGTAGGGCAGGGCGGCCAGGCCGCAGTCCCCCGCCTCCTTCATGAAGATGGCACCGCGCTCGCGGATCGTCTGGTAGAGGGCGTCGCGTTCCTTCTCAAAGGAGGCCAGCAGGGCCGCGTCCTGCTGAATCTTCGTCAGCACCGTCATGGCGCCGCGGTTGATGTTCGACCAGGTGGCCCGGCTGCTGAATTTGCTGACGTCGGCAAACTCGGCGATGACCTCCTTGTCGGCGGAGAGGCCGATGATGGCGCCGGTGCGCTGGCCGTACATGGTATAGCCCTTGGACATGCTGAAGGCGAACATGATGAAGAGGTTCTCCGGCAGGTTCCCGAACTGCTTCATGAACTTCCTGGCCTCGTTCTTCTCGCCGGCGTAATCGATGTAGGCGATATCGACGAGGATGCTGACCTTCTTGCCGCTCTTCGCCGCCTGCCTGCAGGTGTCGAGCACGGCGCTCCAGTCATCCTCGCTGAGGCTGTAGCCCGTGGGGTTGTGGGCCGGCGTGTTGAGGATGACGAGAAGCGACGCCTGCTTTTTCAGCAGTTCCCCGACCTTTTCGGCAAAGCCCCTGGCGTTGAACGCCAACGCCTCGTCAAAGAGGGGGAAGGTGGCGAGAGTGCGCCTCTGCTCCTGGCAGAGCGCGGTATAGGGGCCCCAGAACCAGTCGGAGGTCAGGACCTGGTCGCCGATCTCGGAATAGTTGGCGATGGCATGGTGAACGGCGCCGGTGCCGCCGGCGGTGGCGCAGGCCGCCGTGTAGCCGTCGGGCCGCTGGTCGGCAAAGGTGAGGGCAGTCACGGCGTCAAGGTAGGCGGGCAGGCCGGCAATGGGCGCGTAGGCGATGAGATCGCTCATGGGCAGCGCCCGGTACGCTTTCTCCAGCGTGGGAATGCAGGCCAGCTTTTCCCCGTCGTCCATGATGGCGCCAATGGTGGCGTTGATTACCTTATCGGCGCCGAACTTCGCCGCCGCCGCCTGGGCCGCGGCGTTGGCGCCGAAGATCGCGTCGCTGAGGGATTTCCCCGTGGAATGGGATGCTGCCATACGGATTGTCATGAATAAAGACTCCTTTTCTTGAATGATTCGATGATTGCAGACTGAACAATATCTATAATTCGCAGTTTCCCGTTTTTTTCCTGCCGGATTTTCCATGTATACAGTATTTTCACGCTTTCGCCCGGACCGTTCCCTTCCTCGCCCGCACGCCGGCGAAAAGCCGGCGACGGTTTTTGTTGCGGCCCACTTAAAATTTCACGAAAGATATGATATAATACAAAATACAGAAAATGAAAGCAAACGTTTTCGATTGACGCCCGCTTGCCGGGCCATCCATCCAGACGACAGGAGGAGTTTTCTTTATGGGCACCGTCAAGCCGGTCTACGTCATCGGGCACCGGAACCCGGACACGGATTCCATCTGCTCGGCCATCGCCTACGCGGCGTTCAAGCGCCTGCAGGGGCACGAGTCCGTCATCGCGGCCCGCGCCGGGCAGCTCAACGCGGAGACGAAATACGCGCTGGACTACTTCAAAGTGAACCCGCCGAAGCTGATCACCGATCTTTACCCCCGTGTGAAAGACATCATGCTGGATTGCGACGTCGTCGTGAGCGAGACGGACAGCCTGCGCCATCTGGGGCGGGTCATGCAGCAGAACAAACTGCGCTCCGTGCCAGTCCGCAACGCCGAGGGCCAGCTCACGGGCATCGTGACGGTGAGCGACCTGGCGCAACGCTATTTCGAAGAGCTGAACCTCCATTACCTCGACGAGGCGGAAGTCCCGCTGGCGTCGGTTGTCGCCATCATCGGCGGCAAAGTCGTGGTGCCGGCGGACGACATGAAGACGGTCAGAGGCAAGATCTACATTGCCGCCGCCAGCAAATCGACGATCGCCCGCATCCTGACGCCGGGCGACGTGGTGCTGGTAGGCGAAGGCCGCTATGACTCGATGATGGAGAGCCTGCAGCACAGCATCTCCATCCTGATCATCGCCAACGGCGGGCAGGTGCCGGACGACGTGATCGCCGAGGCCGAGCGCCAGCATACGATGGTGGCGATCACCGAGTACGATACCTACACGGCGGCGCGCCTCATCAACCAGTGCATTCCGGTGGGCCACGTCATGAAGCGGCGCATTTCCTATTTTGAAACGTCCCAGCTCCTCAGCGACATCAAGGGCACCATCGACTCGACGAATTTCCGCAACTACCCGGTGGTGGAAAAGGGCAAGCTGGTGGGCCTGGTGAGCCGCGATAACCTGATGGTGCCGGAGCCGGAGCAGGTCATCCTGGTGGACCACAACGAGCGCGGCCAGGCGGTGGAAGGCATCGAGAACGCCCGCATCCTGGAGATCATCGACCATCACCGGCTGGGCGGCATGCAGACCGGCGATCCCATCTTCATCCGCGAGGAGCCGGTGGGTTCCACGGCGACCATCGTAGCCAATATGTACTGGCAGAACGACATGGTCATCGAGGCGTCGATTGCCGGCCTCCTGCTGTCGGCCATCCTGTCCGACACGGTGCTGTTCAAGTCCCCCACCTGCACGCCCCTCGACAAGAAGACGGCGGAGCGGCTGGCGGCCATCGCCGGCGTCGAGCTCCGCAAGTACGGCCTCGATATGCTGAAGGCGGGTTCGGGCATCGGCAGCATGACGCCGATGGAGATTGCCCGCAACGACATGAAGGAGTTCGAGATCGGCGACTATCACATCCTGGTCAGCCAGCTCTCGGTGATGGATACGGCGGAGGTGCTGGCCATCAAGGAGAAGATCCTGACCAGCATGAAATCGGTCTGCGAGCAGGACGATTTCGATATGTGCCTGCTGATGATCACGAACATCCTGGAGGAGAGCACCGAGCTGCTCTACGTCGGCTCGCCGAAGACGCTGATCGGCGAAGCCTTCAAGAAGGACGCCTCGGGCGACTCCATCTACCTGCCGGGCGTCATGTCCCGCAAAAAGCAGATCATCCCGCCGCTGTCCGAAGCGGTACGGCGGATGGCGAACTGATCCGCCGCCCCGGACCAATCGTTTCATTTTACGCCCATATACGAAACGAAAGGCTGTCACGGCCAGGGAGCTTTGGCGCGCTCCTTCGGTGACAGCCTTTTCCTTATAGAATGCTCAAAAAACAACCTCTGCTCTGACTACAGGAGGGAAATCGTGGATATCCTGCAAGATTTGAATCCCATACAGAGGGAGGCGGCAGCCTGCCTTTCGGGGCCCCTGCTGATCCTGGCCGGCGCGGGCTCCGGCAAGACGCGGGTCCTGACGTACCGCATCGCCAACCTGCTGGCGCACGACGTGCCGCCCTATCGTATCCTCGCCATCACTTTCACCAACAAGGCGGCGGCGGAAATGCGCGACCGGGTGGACCGGCTGATCGGGGACGCGGCAAAGAACGTCTGGCTCAGCACCTTCCACGCCTTCTGCGCCCGCTTCCTGCGCCGGGAAATCGAAGCCACCGGCCGTTACCGGAAGAATTACAGCATCTATGACGCCAGCGACGCCAAACAGCTAATGAAAGCCTGCCTGCAGACGATGAACCTCGACGAGAAGCAGTACCCCGCCGCCACGGTTCTGGGAACGATCTCCAACGCCAAGAACCAGATGATGGACGCGGCGGCCTTTGCCCGGAACGCGGGCAGCTTCTACGAGAAGAAGGCGGCCGAGGCGTACCAGCTTTACGAGACGAAGCTGCTGGAAAACAACGCCCTGGACTTCGACGATCTGCTGCTGGTGGCGGTATCGCTGCTGCAAAAGAACGAGGAGATCCGCGAGAAATACCAGCGGCGCTTCCAGTACATCCTGGTGGACGAGTACCAGGATACCAACGGCGCCCAGTACGAGCTCACAAAGCTGCTGGCGGGCGGCCACCGGAACCTCTGCGTGGTGGGCGACGCCGACCAGTCGATCTACGGCTGGCGCGGAGCCGATATGCGCAATATCCTGAATTTCAGGCAGGACTATCCGGCGGCGAAGATCATCAAGCTGGAGCAGAACTACCGCTCCACGAAGACCATCCTGGAAGCGGCGAACGCCGTCATCAAGAACAACCAGAACCGTCAGCCGAAAACCCTCTGGACGAAAAACGCCACCGGGGAAAAAATCGGCGTCTACGCGGCCGGCGACGAGCGGGACGAAGCGGACTTCATCGCCCGCACCATCGAGCGGGACGCTATGCTCTACCACCTCTCCTACAACGACGCCGCCGTCCTCTACCGCACCAACGCCCAGTCCCGCGTGCTGGAAGAGGCGTTCATGCGAATCGGCATCCCCTATACCATGGTGGGAGGACTGAAATTCTACGAGCGCAAGGAAATCAAGGACATCATCGCCTATCTCCGGCTCATTTTCAACCCGCTGGACAACGGAAGCCTGTTGCGGATCATCAACGTGCCGAAACGGGGCGTCGGCGAGACGAGCCTTGAACGGCTGACGGCCTACGCCGACGCCAACGGCATGAGCCTGTTCGACGTGATCACAAGCCCCGAGGGGCTGGACGCGGTGCCGAACCTCAAGAAGCCGGCCCGGACGTCGCTGAAGGCTTTCGCGGAGCTGATCATAGACCTTCTGACCAGCACCGGGGAGATGCCGCTCTCCGCCTTCGTGGAAAAGGTGCTGGCGGATACCGGCTACGCGTCAGAGCTGGAAAAGGAGAACACGCCGGAAAGCGCCGCCCGGCTGGAGAACCTCCGGGAATTCATCAGCGTGGCCAAGGATTATGAGAAAAGCGGGGAATCGCCGGACCTCGAGAATTTCCTGAACCACATTTCGCTGATTTCCGATATCGACGCCGCTGACCTGGACGCGGACCGGGTCACGCTGATGACGCTCCACGCGGCGAAGGGTCTGGAATTCAAGGAGGTCTTCCTGGCCGGCATGGAGGAAGGCATCTTCCCCCATGCCCGCTCGCAAATGGACGACGCCGCCATCGAGGAGGAGCGCCGGGCCTGTTACGTCGGCATCACCCGGGCGCAGCAAAAGCTCTGCCTGTCCTACGCCAGGAGCCGCACGATCTACGGCCGCGAAAGCGACAATCCGCCGTCGCGGTTCCTCGACGAAATCCCGGAGGGCTGCAAGGAATATCTCTCCCGCCGTCCCCGGCACGCCACCGGTCCGGCGCGGACCTTCTTCCGCCCGGACCGCGGCGCGACGCCGGCCTTCAGCGGCAGCCGCCCGGCCCC